>JBDKLV010000057.1:0-7516 GCA_039795455.1 Actinomycetota bacterium | reverse complement strand
CGTTGCCAACCTTCTCTACGGCGTCTGCTGCGAGCACGCGAGCAGTGTCTACGGCCTTCGAATCGAGTTCTGTCCAATCAAGAGACATTTCTCTCCTTTAAATAATGAAAATGGGAGGTTTTCGGCGTCTTTACCTGCGTCGGCTGAAGATTGGAATTAAGGGCCAAACCGGGCGCTGTCATCAATTCTAAGGCTCGGGTTCACCTCGGCTCGGAATACTCAAGGTGCTAGTTCGCTTAGAATTTAGTGAAATGAGCACCTCAATTCCGGCTAAGGCAAAGGCCTATCTGGCCCTAACTAAGCCTCGAGTCATCGAGTTGCTGCTCATCACAACCGTGCCGACGATGATCTTGGCTCAGCGCGGCATCCCTAACCTTTGGCTGGTTTTGGCCACCCTCGTAGGTGGCGCCTTAAGCGCGGGTTCGGCTAATGCCTTCAACTGCTACATCGATGCCGACATCGACAAAATTATGGGTCGCACCAAGAATCGCCCGCTGGTCACCGGCGAGCTCAGCAAGCGCGAGGCCTACGTGTTTGCCTGGAGCGTAGGCGTGGCATCGGTGCTTTGGCTTGGATTGCTAGTCAATTGGCTGGCCGCGGTTCTCTCGCTGGCCGCCATTCTGTTCTATGTCTTCGTCTACACCCTTCTGCTCAAACGTCGCACTCCACAAAACATCGTCTGGGGCGGAGCAGCGGGGGCCATGCCGGTACTGATTGGCTGGGCCGCAGTGACCAACACGCTGGCACCAGCGGCCTGGATGCTCTTTCTGGTGATTTTCCTCTGGACCCCGCCGCACTACTGGCCGCTTTCGATGCGTTACCGCGAGGACTATGCGGCCGCGGGCGTACCAATGCTGCCGGTGGTTCGATCGAACAACGTCGTGGCGATTCAGATTGTGCTTTACGCCTGGGCAATGGTGGTCTCGAGTCTGCTGCTGATTCCGCTTGGCAACATGGGTTGGATCTACACCGCGGTGGCAGTCACCACTGGAGCTTGGTTCGTCTTTGAAAGCTACCGACTTTACGGTCAGCGTCACGAGGCAGAAGTCAAAAACCCGATGCGCCTATTCCATGGATCAATCAGCTATTTGACACTGATTTTCGTTGCAGTCGCAATCGATCCGTTGCTGCACTTCTAGTTCAGCGTTTTCAATTCTTCTAGTCGTTCGAGCGCTTCAATGCGTTCGGCTGCGTGATCAACGATTCGGCCCGGATAATTTGGTGCGGCATCGCTCGAGAGCAACCACGGCTCATGCACAGCGGCGCCGTCAAGATGCCGCAGCTCGGGAACATATTTGCGAACGTAATCGCCATTCGGATCGAACTTGTAGCCCTGCATCACCGGATTGAAAACGCGGTAGTACGGCGATGCGTCAGTTCCACAGCCTGCTGTCCATTGCCATCCGTGTGAATTCGACGCTGGGTCAAAGTCCGTGAGTAGCGATTCGAAGTGACGCGCACCGTGTTGCCATTCGATGTGCAGATCTTTCACCAGGAATGAAGCGACGATCATGCGAACGCGATTGTGCATCCAGCCGGTCGAAGCTAACTGACGCATGCCGGCATCGACCAGCGGATAGCCGGTCTTGCCTTGTTGCCAGGCTTCAAACTTGGCCTTGGCAGCAGGCAAATCGTCGTAACGCATTTTTGCAAATCTAGGTTCGTAGTAGTCATCTAGAGAATGTGGATTGTGAAAGAGCACGTCGGCATAGAACTCGCGCCAGCAAAGTTCTTTCGCAAAAACGATTTCGCCATCACTGTCACCGAGGCGAGCAAGTAGCGTGCGCGGGTGAATCTCTCCGTGCGCAAGCGCATGCGATAGGTGAGAGGTACCCGAAAGATCCGCTCGATTGCGCTGCTCGTCATAGTCATGCAGCGCACGCAATTCAAAATTGGCAAAGGTCTCGAGCGCAAATTCATAGCCTGCACGAATCTCGATCGGTGCATCTCCACTCGGCTTAGGCGTGCTATGTCTGGTTCCCACGCGAACCCATTCGAGAGGCGGCAAAACCGCGGGTTCGCCCCAGCCGATCTGCAACCAGGCCTTGTAGAACGGCGTGTAGACCTTATACGGCGTGCCATCAGGCTTGCGCACCGTGCCAGGCTGAACGGCATAGTTCGAGTCGGTCAATCTCAGATAGATACCCGCCGCGCTCAGTTCAAGCCCGACCAAGTTCTGCTGTGCGATACCGGCTGGGTCGAACATCCTTGATGCGTGCACCTCAGTGGCGGACTGCTCGCGACAGATCGCAATTAATTCGGCGGCAATATCTTTCGCGGTTGATACAACACGGATGTTCAATTGCGAGTTCATTTCGACATCAAGCGCCTCGACCGAAGCAATCAGCGAGTGTTGGCGAATCGGCAGCAGCGAATCGAAATAGTCGAGTTCGTAAAAGTAGGCGGCGGCAACTTTGCCAGGCGCACTGTCGGTCGCAGCCTCGACAGCGGCATTGAGAGCAAGGTTGTCTTGCAATCGCAGATCTCTGCGAAACCAAAACACCGAAGTCATTCTTTACTTTCCGCGGATCGCAAGTTGCTGGAGGGTCAGCAGACTAACCAAGACAGAAGCCAACAACATGTGCACGGCAACCAAAGAGCCCGGTACGCCGGTGCGAGCCTGCCAAATGCCAACCACGGCTTGCAGCAAAAGTGTGGCAACCAGCAGCACGACCACGCGACGCGATGCGCGCAAAGAACCATCGCGACTTACGCGACGAAGTGAGAAAAACAACACCAGTGCAAGGCCCAACGTTGCATAGGCAGGGTATGAGTGCCAGTGTTCGATAACTTCGAGGTTGAAACCATTGCGAGGAGTCCCTGGGTCGCCGGCATGCGGGCCAGCACCGGTAACCAAAACTCCAACGACAACTGCTAGCGCACCGCTAAGTGAGAGCCATGGACTGAGCGCAAACACTCGGTAGGGTACTGCCTCGTGTTCGATAGCGAGGGTTCGCCAATACAAGACCGACGCGACGACGATCAAGATTGCTGATAGTAAAAAGTGCGTTGCGACCATCCATGGATTGAGCTTCACCCAGACCGAGGCTCCGCCAACAACAGCCTGAACGAAGATGCCTGCAACTACCAAAACCGCAGGTAGCACAAGTCCAGCTCGTTCGGGTTTCGGCTGACCGAGCGCCGCCAAAAACACTAGGCCGGCGATGATAACCAGCGCACCGGTCAGGCTGCGGTTGGCAAATTCAATGATTCCGTGAATGCCCTGCTCGGGCACAGTAACGAGCGATTGGTCGGTGCACTTAGGCCAAGTCGGGCAGCCGAGGCCAGAACCGGTCAAACGCACGACACCACCGGTGAGCACAATCAGAATCTGAGCGATTAGGTTTGCCAGGGCATAGCCGCGCAGCAATCCCTTGCTCGGGTGCAGCACGAGGCGGTTCAACAGAGTCATTTGGAGCCTTTCGGGGCTAGTCAGCCAATCGGGCCAAGGTTAGACTTGACCCCGTTCGCATCTGACTAGGTTTTCTAGTTTCCCATAGCAAAGAAGAGCCAAACGCCCTGAAATACGGGAATGTTGCGCCGGTCAGATGGGTTTCAACATCAGGGCCGAAATGATATTCGCGCCCCAGAAGGAGAACTCGGCATGTCCGAAACGGTTGATCGTTCAGACCTTGATTCGCTAGGCGTTTACGAGTTCGGCTGGTCAGACAAAGACGACGCCGGAGCCTCGGCCCAGCGCGGTATCAACGAGAACGTAGTCCGCGACATTTCTGGCAAAAAGAGCGAACCAGAATGGATGCTCGACACCCGACTAAAGGGTTTCAACTTCTTTGAACGCAAGCCAATGCCTTCTTGGGGAGCAGACCTCAGTGGCATCGACTTTGACAACATCAAGTACTTCGTTCGCTCAACCGAGAAACAGGCCCAGAGCTGGGAAGACCTGCCTGAGGACATTCGAAACACCTATGAGCGCCTTGGCATTCCTGAGGCTGAGCGTTCACGCTTGGTAGCCGGCGTAGCCGCGCAGTACGAGTCAGAGGTGGTTTACCACCAGATTCACGAAGAGCTCGAGAAACAGGGAGTGATCTTCCTCGACACTGATACCGCGCTCAAAGAGCACCCTGAAATCTTCCAGGAGTACTTCGGCACAGTAATTCCCGCAGGCGACAACAAGTTCGCCGCACTGAACACTGCCGTTTGGTCTGGCGGCTCGTTCGTCTACGTGCCAAAGGGCGTTCACGTAGAGATTCCGTTGCAGGCATACTTTCGAATCAACACCGAGAACATGGGGCAGTTCGAACGCACCTTGATCATCGCCGATGAGGGTTCTTACGTTCACTACATCGAAGGATGCACGGCTCCGATTTATCAGAGCGACTCGTTGCACTCGGCCGTCGTCGAAATCATCGTGAAGAAGAACGCTCGCGTTCGCTACACGACCATTCAGAACTGGTCTACCAACGTTTACAACCTGGTTACCAAGCGCGCGATCGCACACGAAGGCGCCACCATGGAGTGGGTCGATGGAAACATCGGCTCGAAAGTGACCATGAAGTACCCTGCGATCATCCTGGCTGGTGAACACGCACGTGGCGAAACCCTGTCTGTAGCGTTCGCAGGTCCTGGCCAGCACCAAGATGCCGGCGCAAAGATGATTCACCTCGCACCAAACACCTCGTCTTCTATCGTTTCAAAGTCGATTGCTCGCGGAGGCGGTCGCTCCTCTTACCGCGGTGAGATTCGTGTCAACCAAGGTGCGACACACAGTGCCAACACCGTTCGTTGCGATGCTCTTTTGGTCGACACCATTTCACGAAGCGACACTTATCCAGCGGTCGACGTTCGCGAAGACGATGTCACCATGGGGCACGAGGCAACCGTTTCGCGAGTAAGCGATGAGCAGCTGTTCTATCTAATGTCACGCGGCCTGCCAGAAGACGAAGCTATGGCAATGATCGTTCGTGGCTTCATCGAACCAATTGCCAAAGAGTTGCCGATGGAATACGCGCTCGAGCTCAACAAACTAATCCAGATGCAAATGGAAGGAGCGGTTGGCTAATGAACGACCGTTTCATTCCAGGCAGCAATGCGCACAGCCACGGCGCTGGCATCCCCGTGCAAACTCGCAGTGAGCGTCTTCGTTCGGCAAACCCGGCCGAACACAACCCAGTCAATCGTCGCGACGAGCAATGGCGCTACCTCGATGCCGAAGCACTCGGTGGCCTAGACACTGCGACTTTGACCAACGCCATCGACCTGATCGCAACCGAGCAGCCGAGCGAATTCTCGATTGCTCGAGTTACCGCAGCCGATTCAGACTTTGGTCGTGCCGGTCTGCCAGAAGACCTGCCGACGGCCAATGGTTGGGCAGCCGCAGACGAAGCACTCAAGGTAACTCTCAAAGGTGAAGCCGGAGAGCCTGCAACTATTCGCTTCGACAACCTTGGCAGCCAAAAGGCGGCACACCTAATCCTGAAGAGTGAAAGCTTCTCTCGTGGTGTTTTTGTTCTCGACCACACCGGTTCGGGCAGCCTCTCACAGACCGTCGAAATCTTGGTCGGCGATGAAAGTGAAATCACCGTTGTATCGCTTCAAGACTGGAACGACGATGCGATTCACACCTCGGCGCAATTCGCTCACCTTGGTAGAAACGCAAAGCTAAAGCACATCGTTGTTTCACTCGGCGGCAAGACGGTTCGAATCACTCCATCAGCCGAGTTCACCGCGCCTGGCGGCGAAGTTGAACTGCTAGGTACCTACTTTGCCGATTCGGGTCAACACCTCGAACACCGCAGCTACGTCGATCACGCGGTTGCCAACTGTAAGTCACGAGTCACCTACAAGGGTGCGCTGCAGGGCAAGGGAGCGCATACCGTTTGGGTTGGCGATGTGTTGATTCGCAAGGCAGCAGAAGGCACCGACACCTACGAACTAAACCGCAATCTCTTGCTTACCGACGGTGCGCGTGCTGACTCAGTGCCTAACCTCGAGATTGAAACTGGTGAGATCGAAGGAGCTGGGCACGCAAGCGCATCTGGCCGATTCGACGACGAGCAGTTGTTCTACTTGCAGTCGCGTGGCCTCAGCGAACTAGATGCAAAGCGCTTAGTCGTTCGAGGGTTCCTCAACGAAGTAATTCAGCAGATTGGCATTGAGGCTCTCGAGGCTCGACTAAACGAATCGATAGAAACCGAGTTGGCAAGGAGCAACAACTAATGGCAATTCGCATCTGCGCACTAGACGACCTAAAGCCAGGCAAGGCTCTGCGGGTCGTTATCTCTGAGCACCCGATCGCATTGGTTCGCGCCAAGTCGGGAGATGTCTACGCCCTCGACGACAAGTGCTCGCACGGCGAAATCTCGCTTAGCGAAGGCTTCGTTGACAACAGCACGATCGAGTGCTGGGCTCACGGCGCCAAGTTTGAACTCTCAACCGGCGAGCCACTGAGCCTGCCAGCTTACGAACCAGTTTCCACCTACGAAGTCATTATCGAAAATGGCGACATTTTCATCGAGTACGAGGCATAACCCATGGCAATTCTGCAAATCAAGAACCTGCACGTAGAGGTCGAGACCGAACAGGGCAGCAAGGAAATTCTGCGCGGAGTAGATCTAACCATTCGCAGCGGCGAGACTCACGCCATCATGGGGCCTAACGGCTCGGGCAAGTCGACACTGGCCTACACAATCGCCGGTCACCCTAAGTACACCGTTACTCAGGGCGAGATCTTGCTCGATGGCGAGAACGTGCTCGAAATGAGCGTCGACGAGCGCGCTCGCGCCGGTCTCTTCTTGGCCATGCAGTACCCGGTCGAGATTCCAGGTGTATCGGTAAGCAACTTCTTGCGCACCGCAAAGACCGCCATTGCCGGCGAAGCCCCTGCCATTCGTGGCTGGATCGGCGAAGTTCGCGACGCAATGTCTGCCCTGAAGATGGACCCAGGCTTTACCGAGCGCAACGTGAACGAAGGCTTCTCGGGTGGCGAAAAGAAGCGTCACGAGATTCTGCAGCTCGAGCTGCTCAAGCCAAAGTTCGCAGTGCTCGACGAGACCGACTCTGGTCTCGACGTTGATGCACTGCGTATCGTTTCTGAAGGCGTAAACCGCGCCAAGGCAGCGAACGACTTTGGTGTCTTGTTAATCACCCACTACACCCGAATTCTCAACTACATCAAGCCAGACTTCGTGCACGTTTTCGTCGCGGGCAAGGTCGCTGAAGAGGGCGGCCCAGAGCTAGCCGAGCGCCTCGAGGCCGAGGGCTACGACCGTTACGTGAATGCCTAAATGCCAGACGAACTAGATCCGCAGAAGTACGACCAGGTCGTCGAGGCTCTCAAAGAGGTAATCGACCCTGAACTAGGCGTCAACATCTACGACCTTGGTCTGATTTACGACCTATTCAAGGCCGAAGACGAGAGCCTGCTGATCAACATGACCTTGACCTCAGCAGGATGCCCGCTCACCGACGTCATCGAGGAACAGACGGCAGAAGCACTCGACGGCGTCGTGGATGAATTCCGAATCAATTGGGTTTGGATGCCACCTTGGGGCCCTGA
>JBDKLV010000056.1:0-67226 GCA_039795455.1 Actinomycetota bacterium | reverse complement strand
TAGCGGCCTAGGACGCTGCCCTCTCACGGCAGTAGCGCGGGTTCAAATCCCGCTGGGGTCACAAAATGAACGCCTCTCGCATCCATCACGTGCTAGAGGCGTTCGCCTTTGGCGATGCAATGGGCATGCCAACCCAGATGCTTACGCACGAGCGGGCTCTGCAGGTGATTGATCAAGACGGCCTGATGGGCTCGGCTCCGGCCGACAACCCGGTTTGCCCAGGCCTTGCAGGCGCCACCATTACTGACGACACCCACCAGATGCTGATTCTGGCCGACAACCTGATTGCCGGAGATGGTGACTTTGATTCACGCAAGTTCGCTCGCGACCTGCTGCAGTGGGAGGCCGACATGGCGGCCACAGGTTCGCAAGATTTGCTCGGCCCGTCGACCAAGGCTGCGCTGCTCGCTCTGGCCCAGGTGACCGATCCTTACGAAGTGACACTTGCCGGCAAAACCAATGGCGCTGCAATGCGAATTCCTGCGGTGGCCTGCGCGATTCCGATCATGTCGGTTGCCGGCGCCGAGGCGATGCTTTCGAAAATCATCGAGGTAAACCGCATCTCTCACAATTCGCCGGCAGCCAACATCGGATGCGCCGCTATCGCGACCATGATCTCGGCCGGCATCGACGGCCTCGACTACGACATTGCGCTCGACGCCGCAAAGATGGCAGCTCAGGTTATGTGTGAGCGTCTCGAATGCGACCCGACCGAAAACTACATTGCGCTTCGACTAACCGATGTGTTGTTCGAAATCGATCACGCGCTCGCGGTGGGAGGCGAGTACCAGGCGCTGCGCTACATCGTTGATGAAGTTGGCACATCGTTGGCTTCGAACGAATCTGTTCTGGCCGCATTCGCTGTTGCTCACATGAGCAAGGGGCGTTTGATCAGCGTTCACGAGCTCGAAGGCACTCGCTCGGCTTTCGAAGCGGCCGAGTATGCGGCCAAGCTCGGTGGCGACAGCGACACCATCGGTGCCATGGCCTGTGCGATGGTTGCTGCCTTTGGCCGTTGGGACGAGTTCGATAACAAAGCCGCCGAATATGTGCGACACCAGAACGACCTAGACCTCGAGCCACGCGCCAAGGCGCTTGCCCGACTGCGAGAGAATTATCGCGATGTCATCTAGATTCACTCGCCTGGTTTCGTTCGGCCCAATCGTGGTCGACCTGATCAACCACGTCGACCGCCTGCCGCCTAGCGGAGGCGACGCCCGGGTCAGCGAATCGGTCACCATGGTCGGTGGCACGTTCAACGTTGAGTCGGCTGCCTCACGTCTCGGCTTGCCAACAGTCTTCGCCGGCTCGGTCGGCACTGGTTTCTATAGCGACCTGATCATGCGCGACTTGGCCGCAGACAACATCGAATTCGCTGGCCGCCGTTTGACCAACATGGATACCGGCTTCTGCATCACCCTCGTCGAACCAAACGCCGAGCGAGCATTCGTGACCTACACCGGAGCAGACGCCGAGTTGACGCTTGAGCAGCTGACGAGCATCCGTGTGTTGCCCACCGACCTGGTCTACATTTGCGGCTACCACCTGGTCTGGCAGAACTCGAAGCAGGCAATCATCGACTGGGTCAAGGGCGACTACTCGAATGGTGCGGCCATCGTGTTCGATCCGTCGAGCATGATCGACTACATCGACCCTGAGTTTCTCGACATCATGCGCGAGAAGGCGTTCTTGATTTCGAGCAACGCTCGCGAGTTTGAGTTTTACGCGCCGCGAGTCACCGACCGTGCGCTTTACCTGCGTCGCGATGGTGCCAACCCGGTCACTCTGTTTGAGAACGGCGATGCCAAATTGACCGTGGATGCTCATCCGGTAGCTAATCCGAAGGACACCACCGGCGCCGGCGACGTTCACACCGGCGCGCTCATGGCAGGGCTCGCTGAAGGTCTTGGCTGGCGTGCAGCCATCGATCAAGCCAATCGCGCGGCTGCCTATTCGGTAACACGCACCGGCGGAGCCTGGGGCCCAACTCGCGAGCAAATCGCTAGCCTGTAGGTAACTTCGCGATACCGCGGAGCCCAATCAACTCAGGAGTAGCAGTGGCTAACAACAGCGCACTCGAGGTCGAACAGCACGGCCTCAACGTCATTCCAGAATCAGAGCGTCACGGAAAGCCGCGTGACCAGTTCTGGCCATGGGCAGCATCAAACGTCTCAATCTTCGGCATCTCGATGGCCGCTTGGATTCTGGGCTTCGGCCTCTC
This sequence comes from Actinomycetota bacterium, assembly GCA_039795455.1. GTDB lineage: Bacteria > Actinomycetota > Actinomycetes > Actinomycetales > Microbacteriaceae > Rhodoluna. The sequence goes on along the minus strand of JBDKLV010000056.1, from coordinate 65,005 downwards.
GTTCGGCCAGGCGATTGTCGCCGGCCTAATTGGCATCGCGTTCTCATTTGCTCTGGTGGGCATCATTGCTCTCGCCGGCAAGCGTGGTTCGGCTCCGACTCTTGTTCTTTCGCGCGCTGCGTTCGGTGTGAACGGTAACGCGCTACCGACCATCGTCAGCTACCTGCTGCTCGTCGGTTGGGAGACCGTTCTGGTTTCGCTTGGTGTGCTTGCCACCTCGACCGTCTTCACCCGCCTCGGCTGGGGTAGCGGCGATGGCGTAAAGATCGTTTCGTTCATCGTGATCGTTGGCATCGTTATTGCCTCGGGTGTATTTGGTTTCAAATTCATCATGCGTATTCAAAAGTGGATCACTCTCGCTTCGGTCGTGCTGACCGCTGTGTTCGTCGTGCTCTCGTTGCCTGCAATTGACTTTGCCAAGATTTCGGCAGCTCCTGCCGGTGGCTTCGAGACTCTCGTTGCCGGCATCATCTACGCGATGACCGCATTCGGCCTCGGCTGGGTTAACGGTGGCGCCGACTACTCGCGCTACCTGCCTCGCACCGCTTCGAGCAAGGGCATCTTTGGTTGGACCACTTTCGGTGCGGCAATCGCTCCTGCAATTCTGGTCATCTTCGGTTTCATGCTCGCACTCTCGAACGACGAGGTTTCGAAGAACATCGGTAGCGACCCAATCGGCGCGCTTACCGCAGTGCTTCCTAACTGGTTCTTGATTCCGTTCATCGTGCTTGCACTGCTTGGTTTCATGGGTGGAGCAATTCTCGACATTTACTCGTCGGGTCTGAACCTGCTGACCCTCGGCCTTCCGTTCAAGCGCTACCAGGCTGCTGCACTTGATGGCGTGCTGATGACTCTCGGAACCATCTACTTCGTCTGGATCGCGGGCGACTTCTTCTGGCCATTCCAGGCTGGTCTGTACATCCTTGGTGTGCCAATGGCTGCCTGGGCGGGCATCTTTATCGCTGACTTGGTCTCGCGCAAGCGCGACTACGACGAGCGTTCGCTGTACACCTCTACCGGTCGCTACGGTTCGTTCAACTGGGTCGCCGTTGGCACCATGGTGGTCGCGAGCATCGTGGGTTACGGCTTCATTGTTAGCCCAGACACCTCGCTGAGCTTTACCACCTGGGAGGGTTACCTGTTCAACGCCATGGGCGTGACCGGCGACAACTCGGCCTGGTACTGGTCAAACATTGGTGTCTTCTTGGCTTTGGTTCTGGGCTTCTTGGGTCAGTACCTACTCGGCCGCTCGGCCGTCAAGCGCCAGGAGTCCTAAGCCTCTAAAGCGTTTCGCCCTGTTGTGTTTTCGAACGCAGCAGGGCGATCGCACTTAACACAAGGATGATCGAAACCGGAATCAATGCTGCAAGGTTGAGCCCGACGAACATCAGTGCGGCCATGATTGAGCCGGCGATTGCGCCACCGAATGCACCGCTTAGGTTCATCATCATGTCGCTTAGGCCTTGAACGTTCGACTTTTGTTCGGTCGGCAGCGATGCACTCAGCAGCGCGCTCGCACTAACCGTCGATGCACTCCAACCGAGGCCAAGCAAGAACAGCCCGAGCAAAACCGAGTCGTGGTTCTCCATGCCGAAGCCGGCGAATGACAGCGCGGCAATGTAAATGACTTGCCCCACAATTACAGACTGCAATTTGCCGATCTTGTCGGCGAGCATTCCGAACAGAGGGCTGAACGCATACATGCCGGCGATGTGAATGCTGATGGTGAAGCCGACGGCAACCAGAGTTGCGCCGTGAAGTTTTAAGTGGGCCGGTGTCATCGACATGACCGACACCATGACCATGTGCGAAAGCGCAATCGTGATCACGGCATATGCAGCACGCGGATGTTCGCGCAAAGTTTGAATCGCGGTTGCGAACGAAAGTTTCTGCTTCATCTTCTTGGCATCGCCGAGAGTCTTGGCAAGAGTCAATGGGTCTGGGCGTAGACCAAAGAAGAAAGTTGTCGACGCTGCGAGTTGAGCGGCGATGGTCACGACGAATGGGCCGGTCAGGTGAGGCAAGTGCAAGAACGCACCGATGATTTCGCCCGGGCCGAATAGGTTCGGGCCGATGACGGCGCCGACCGTGGTTGCCCAGACCACGAGAGACAGGTCGCGACTCTGTTTGCCGGTCGACGGCAGGTCGGTGGCTGCAAAGCGAGCCTGAAGGCCAACGGCCGAACCGGCGCCGAGCAAGAAGATTGCCACCAGCAGAAGTGGAAAGACACGGATGCTCGCAGCCGTGATGATCAGGCTGGCTCCGGTGATGGCAATCGCGGCACCTGTGGCCAGTGCGACTCGACGGCCCTTGGCGTAAGCCAGGCGGGCGAGCGGTATCGCCCAGGTTGCTGCTCCCAGGGTTGCTGCCGTGGCGGCCGAGCCAGCCCAGGCCTCGGTGCCGCTGAGGTCTACGGCAAGGAGCGAGCCGATCGAGAGGGTAGAACCGAGCCCAAACCCGCTGAGCACCTGGCCTGCGGTCAGGATACGTACTGTTCTGCGCTGGATGACATCCACGTTGAAATCGCTCACTGCCCTAGCCTAAACCGCTGCCTAGCCCCGCCGGTCAAGCCGGACGGGTAGTCGCCAGCGGACTGGCGCGGTTAAACTTGAGGTTCACGCGTTTTGAGGTGCCCAAATGAGCAATAAGCCATTGACCCTGGCCGAGAAGGTCTGGAACGACCACTTGGTCGCTAAGGGTGAAAACGGGGCGCCTGACCTGCTTTACATCGACCTGCACCTCGTGCACGAGGTCACCAGCCCGCAAGCTTTCGATGGTCTTCGCCTTGCCGGTCGCCCGGTTCGTCGCCCAGATCTGACCATCGCCACCGAAGACCACAACACCCCAACCCTCGACATCGACAAGCCGATTGCCGATTTGACCAGCCGCACTCAGATTGAGGCGCTGCGTAAGAATGCCGCAGAGTTTGGCATTCGCATCCATTCGCTCGGCGATGTAGATCAGGGCATCGTTCACGTGGTTGGTCCGCAGCTTGGTTTGACCATGCCGGGCATCACTGTGGTTTGCGGTGACTCACACACTTCTACTCACGGCGCATTCGGCGCACTCGCGATGGGTATCGGCACCAGCGAAGTTGAGCACGTGCTTGCCACGCAGACTCTGCCGCTCAAGCCGTTCAAGACCATGGCGATCAACGTTGAGGGCACGCTTCGCCCAGGCGTGACTGCGAAAGACATCATCCTTGCTGTGATTGCCAAGATTGGCACCGGTGGCGGTCAGGGCTACGTGCTCGAATATCGCGGCAGTGCGATTCGCGCGCTTTCGATGGAAGCCCGCATGACGATTTGCAACATGTCGATCGAAGCCGGCGCTCGTGCCGGAATGGTTGCTCCTGACGAAATCACTTTCGCTTACCTGCTTGGTCGCCCGCACGCGCCTCACGGCGCCGACTGGGATGCGGCGGTCGAATACTGGAAGACCCTACCTACCGACGAGGGCGCAACCTTCGACGCAGAAGTGTTTTTAGACGCCGACACTCTCGACCCGTTCGTCACCTGGGGTACCAACCCGGGTCAAGGCGTGAGCCTGCTGGCCAATGTGCCTGCGCCAGATGACTTTGCCGACCCGAACGACCGCGTTGCCGCTGAACGCGCGCTCGAATATATGGGCCTAACCGCCGGCACCCCGATGCGCGATATCAAGATCGACACTGTGTTCTTGGGTTCGTGCACCAACTCACGCATCGAAGACTTGCGTGCTGCGGCTGCCATTATCGAAGGCAAGCAGAAGGCCGATCACATTCGCATGATGGTGGTTCCGGGTTCTGCAAAGGTTCGCGCGCAGGCAGAGGCCGAAGGACTCGACAAGATTTTCAAAGACTTTGGAGCCGAGTGGCGTTTTGCCGGTTGCTCGATGTGTCTCGGCATGAATCCAGACCAGCTAGCGGTAGGTGAGCGCGCGGCTTCGACCTCGAACCGAAACTTCGAAGGTCGCCAGGGCAAAGGTTCGCGCACCCATCTGGTTTCGCCTCTCGTGGCAGCCGCCACCGCGATTCGCGGAACGCTTTCTTCGCCGGCCGACTTGGTTGCAAGCACCAATGGAGGTGCTCGCTAATGGAAAAGTTCGATGTGTACTCAGGTACTGCGGTGCCACTTCGTCGCAGCAACGTAGACACCGACCAGATCATCCCTGCGGTTTACCTAAAGCGAATTACCAAGACCGGTTTCGACGATGCGCTGTTTGCATCGTGGCGAGCCGATGAAAACTTTGTACTGAACCAGCCTGCTTATAAGAGTGGTTCGGTTTTGATTGCAGGCCCAGACTTTGGTACAGGCTCGTCACGCGAGCACGCGGTTTGGGCGCTTCGTGACTACGGCTTCAAGGCGGTCTTCTCGTCGAAGTTCGCAGACATCTTTAGAGGCAACTCTGGCAAGCAAGGATTGGTCACCGGAATCATTACCGATGCCGACACCGAGGCGCTCTGGCAGGCCATCGAGTCCCAGCCTGGCATTGAGGCCAAGGTCGATTTGGCGGCCCAGACGGTCAGCGTTGGCAGCCTCACGGTTCATTTCGACATCGATGAATACACTAAGTGGCGACTGCTCGAAGGGCTCGACGACATTGGTTTGACCCTGCGAGACGAGGCCGCGATCAGCGACTTCGAACAACGACGCGAGGCTTGGCGCCCCAAGACCCTGCCGGCTAGGAGTTAGCAGATGTCGAAGATCACCGTCAACGGCGGCAAGCCGCTCAAGGGTCGCATCGACCTTAAGGGTGCAAAGAACCTGGTCACCAAGGCGATGGTCGCCGCTCTGCTCGGCGATGGCCCGAGTCAGCTACGCAACGTTCCATTCATCTCAGATGTCGAAATCGTTTCTCGCCTGCTTCAGTTGCACGGCGTAACCATTACTCACGCCGAAGACGGCACCATGGATCTCGACCCTTCGAACGTGAAGAGCGCTCGCATGGTCGACATCGATGCTCACGCCGGTTCATCGCGCATTCCGATTTTGTTCTGCGGTCCGTTGCTTCACCAACTCGGCGAAGCGTTCATTCCTGGCCTAGGTGGTTGCCACATTGGCGATCGCCCAATCGACTACCACTTTGAGGTGCTGCGTAACTTTGGTGCCGTAATCGAAGAACTTCCAAACGGAACACGATTGAGTGCACCAAAGGGTCTGAAGGGCGCAAAGATTTCGCTGCCATACCCTTCGGTCGGAGCAACCGAGCAGGTTCTGCTCACCGCAACTCGCGCCGAGGGTCTAACCGAACTTTCGGGTGCAGCAATCGAGCCAGAGATCATCGACCTGATTGCAATCTTGCAGAAGATGGGCGCAATCATTTCGGTTGACACCGACCGTGTGATTCGCATCGAGGGCGTCAAGCGCCTCGGCGGTTACAGCCACACCGCGCTGTTCGATCGCAACGAGGCTGCATCGTGGGCCGCGGCCGCGCTTGCAACGAAGGGCGACATCTTTGTTGGTGGCGCGCAGCAAAACGAACTCATGACTTTCTTGAACGTCTATCGCAAGGTCGGTGGCGCCTTCGAGATCGAGGATGCGGGCATCCGCTTCTATCACCCAGGTGGCGACCTGCACCCGGTGGTTATCGAGACCGATGTTCACCCAGGCTTTATGACCGACTGGCAGCAGCCACTTGTGGTCGCGCTGACTCAGGCCAAAGGCCTGTCGATCGTGCATGAGACCGTCTACGAACAGCGCTTTGGCTTTACCGACGCCCTGGTCGACATGGGTGCCCAGATTCAGATTTACCGCGAGTGCCTCGGCGGAACCCCCTGTCGCTTCGGGCAGCGCAACTTCAATCACAGCGCTGTAATTAGCGGCCCGACCCCGCTAAAGGGCGCCGACATTCGCGTGCCAGACCTGCGCGGTGGCTTCAGCCACATGGTCGCGGCCCTCGCTGCCGAGGGCGTCTCGAACGTGACCAACGTGCAGTTGATCTCGCGCGGCTACGAGCACTTCTTGCAGAAGCTCACCGATCTTGGTGCCGACTTCAGTTACTCGGAGAACGAGTAGTTCGAACCCGCTCATGGCGAAATCGAAAAAAGAACTCAAGATGCCGGCAATCAAGCCGGGCGGTCGACCATTCGTCATGCGCCTAGTTGCAACGCTGCTTGGTGGAATAGTTCGACTCTGTTTTTATGTGAAGGCCGAGGGCGTCGACAAGCTGCCTAGAAAGGGCGGCTACATTTTGGTTGCCAATCACGTCACCAACTTGGATGCACTTGCCGTCGCATACTTCGTATTCTTCAAGCTCAAGCGTGGCCCGCACTTTTTGGCAAAAGAGGGATTGTTCCGCACCCCGGTAATCGGTTGGATTTTGCGCAATGCCGGACAGATTCCCGTTTACCGTTCGACCTATCGCAACGACGAACCGCTTCGTGCAGCTGCAGAGTATCTGAAGGCCGGTCACTTGGTTTCGATTTTTCCTGAGGGCACACTCACTCGCGATCCAAACCTTTGGCCAATGCGCGGTCGCAGCGGAGCGATTCGTTTGGCAATCGAAACCGGTGTGCCGGTTTACTACATGGCGCAGTGGGGCACCGAAAAAGTTTTGCCGCAGTACAACAGCAAGTTTCGCCCTGGCTTCTGGAAGCCCGTTCGTATGGTGGTCGGCGGCGAAGTGAATCTCGATGAGTTCCGCGGTCGCGAACTTGGCAACCAAGAGGTTGGCAAGGCGACCGAAAAGGTTATGCAGCACATCAGTGTTCTTGTTGGCGAGCTTCGCGGCGAGACTCCACCGGCAAAGCTTTGGAGCCCGATGGAACACGGGCAGTCTGAGACAGGCAATTTCAAGAAGGGCGAGCAATGAAGATCGCAGTGATGGGTGCCGGTTCATGGGGCACGACTTTCGCCAAGGTATTGGCTGACGCAGGCAACGAGATCTGGCTTTGGGCTCGACGCGAAGACATTGCCGAAGAAATCAACGAGACTCACCGCAACGGCGACTACCTGCCTGGCGTGAACCTGCCGCACAACCTGCGCGCTACCGCGTCGGTAGGCGAGGCTCTAAAGGGTGCACAGATGGTGTTCTTGGCGGTGCCTTCGCAGACCCTGCGCGCAAACCTGACCGAGTGGGGCTCACAGCTTGAGCCTGACGCCATCCTTGTTTCGCTAATGAAGGGTGTCGAGCGCGACACTGGCCTTCGCATGAGCGAAGTCATTGCCGAGACCACTCGTTTTTCGGCCAAGCAGATTGCCGTGGTTAGCGGCCCTAACCTTGCACTCGAGATTGCCGGCGAGCAGCCTGCGGCATCGGTGGCTTCTTCGGTTTCACGCGACACCGCAATGCTGGTTGCCGAGGCTGCTTCAAATTCGTACTTCACCACTTTCACCAACAGCGATGTGATTGGCACCGAGTTTGGTGGCATCTTGAAGAACTTGATTGCGGTGGCGATTGGAATCGTCAACGGTGTCGGTTACGGCGAAAACACAAAGGCATCGATCATGACTCGCGGGCTTGCCGAAATTTCTCGCTTTGCAGTTGCCTACGGTGCGCAACCGAACACCATGGTTGGTCTTGCCGGGCTTGGCGACTTGATTGCAACGTCTGAGTCACCGCTGTCGCGTAACCACAAGGCTGGCGAAATGCTCGGTCGCGGTTACTCGCTTCGCGAGGTACTCAAGCGCATGTCGCAGACCGCCGAAGGTCTCGCATCGGTCAAGCCAATTCTTGCCCTGGCCGAAGCCAAGGGTGTGACCATGCCGATTGTTGAGCAGGTTAACGCCGTGCTCGAAGGCCGCATGTCGCCACGCGACATTGCACCGACTCTGACTCACGAAACCGACGGACCGGTTCGCGAATAATGAGCAAGCTGCGCGTTGCAGTTTTGTTCGGCGGGCCTTCGTCTGAACACGAAATCTCTTGTGCCTCTGCCGCCGGCGTGCTTGGCGCGATCGATCGCAATAAGTACGAGGTAGTTCCGGTCGGAATCACCAAAGCAGGCGACTGGACTTTGGCCGCAGACGATGCGAGCAAGTGGGCGCTGCGCAAAGGCGATCTAGCCTTAGTCGAAGATGAAGGCAACCGCGTTGCCTTCTCTGGTGACCGCGAACTGATTTACACCGATGCCGCCGGTAGCCGCTCGCTTGGGGCAATCGACGTGGTGTTTCCGGTGTTGCACGGTCCATACGGCGAAGACGGCCAGGTGCAACGCGAACTCGAGGCTATTGGTGTTCCATACGTAGGTAACGGCGTTCTGGCGAGTGAGCGCGGCATGGACAAAGAGCTCAGCAAAGATGCGTTCTTGGGCGTCGGCATCCCTGCTACTCCGCACGTGGTTCTCACCAAATCTGCATGGATGTTCGACCCTGAGTCATCGCTCGAGCAGATTCGCTCTCTCGGTGACCTGCCTATTTTCGTAAAGCCTGCTCGTGCCGGTTCGTCTAAGGGCGTTAGCAAAGTTAAGTCGTTCGATGAACTTGGTGCCGCGCTCGAGGTGGCGTTCGAAGAAGACGAGAAGGTTGTCATCGAGCGCGGGCTGAAGGTTCGCGAGGTTGAGTTTGCCGTACTCGAGTCGCGCGATGGTTCGCGCCCTCGTGTATCGGTTCCTGGCGAGATTGTGGTTAAGACCCGTGAGTTCTACGACTTCGATGCCAAGTATCAAGACGAAGACTCGGTCGATCTGATTGTGCCTGCAAAGGTAGAGCCAGCTTTGCTCGCGAAATTACAAGAATCTGCGGCCGACGCATTTATTGCGCTGGGTTGCGAAGGCCTTGCTCGTGCAGATTTCTTTGTTACCGACGATGGTTACTTTGTAAATGAACTCAACACCATGCCAGGCTTTACTCCGCTGTCGATGTATCCGGCGTTGTGGCAGGCGAGTGGTTTGGGTTACTCGGAGCTAATCGACGAACTGATTCAGCTCGGGCTGCAGCGCGGTTAGGCGCACAAACTAGCCGACGCAGTGATCGGTCGCTGCGATTTGCGAAACTGCCGAAACCAAATCGTCGAGCACATTCACGCCAGCAGCCTTGGTTGAATCGACAACCACTTCGATTGCGGGAGTGCGCGCAAAAGTAATGAATCGATAGGTCGGGGCTTTGGTGTCGTCGATCAGCCAGTCAACCCCGGCTTCGGTCACACACTTGAGCGTGCTGACCGCGACCGGTGCAAGCCCGCAACGCAGCAGCACGGCTGCTGGGGTGCCCCAGGCTCCGGTCGCCTGAGCGTCAGTGCTTCGGCTGGCAAGCCCGTCGACGGTGTCAGGCAGGCGAACAGTTACGGCAGCGCAGGCCGGGTCGTTGGCTGAGTCAGCGGCCTGGAGTGAAACCACGGGGGAGCAGGCGCTTAGCACGAATGACAGTGCGATTGCGCCGATCAGGGCGGTGAACATCCGTGTTTTTGACATCGATTACAGGCTACCTTTGACGGGTGCCAACTATTGCCGAACTCGGAGAGAACGAGAGCCTGCGCCGAACCATCGCGCGGCTGGGCACGACGCCATCGGCCCTGGTCGGCCCCGGCGATGACTCGGCGGTGGTCGCATCGCCCGACGGACGCTTCACGGTAACCACCGACACCATGGTCGAAGGCCACGATTTTCGTCTCGACTGGTCGAGCGCATACGACCTTGGCTTCAAGGCGATCGCGTCGAACGTTGCCGATGTTGCGGCCATGGGTGCAAAGCCAACCTCGCTCGTGGTTGCTCTAATTTGCCGCCCCGACACCCAGATCGAATGGCTCGAATCTTTTGCCGATGGGCTACGCGACGGATGCCTACAGCTCGCACCTGCCGCCTCTGTGGTTGGCGGTGACCTGGCGACCGGAGCAACCACCGTGGTTTCTGTAACCGCGCACGGCGACCTTGAGGGTCGCGAGCCGTTGCTTCGTTCGGGTGCAAAGGTTGGCGATGTCGTCGCAGTTGCCGGAACTCTCGGCAAGGCTGCCGCCGGTTTGGCCTTGTTGCAGTCGGGCAATCGCGACGCAATCAACTCTTACGATGCGCTGGTCGACTTTCAGCGCCGCCCGCTGCCTCCGATTGCTTCGGGTGTGGCTGCGGCCACTGCTGGCGCTACCTCGATGCTCGATCTCAGTGACGGACTTTCGCGCGACGCCGCTCGCATCGCAAAGGCATCAGGTGTGACTCTCGCGCTGAATCGTCGCGACCTGCAAGGTTTCGAGGCCATGCTCGAAGAAGCCGCACGCGCAATCGGCGCAAACGCTTTCGACTGGGTGCTAGATGGTGGCGAAGATCACTCGCTGTTCGCAACGTTCAGCAAGGATGCGCAGCTGCCGCGTGAGTTCAAGGTAATCGGCGAGGTAATCGCGCGAACCAACCACGACGTGTTGCTCGACTTTGCGCCGGTTGCCGAGGGCGGCTGGGACAGCGTTCGCGACTAGTTGTTCAACTAGGCGTGCAGCTGAGAGTTGAGCTTGATGCCCTCGCCGGTTCGAGGCAGCACCTCGACGCGACCCGAGACAGAGTTGCGACGGAACAACAGGTTCGGCATTCCGTTTAGATCTGAAGCCTTAACCGCACGCTCTTCGCCACCGTCGATGATGGTGACCTTGGTGCCTGCCGTTACGTAGAGGCCCGACTCAACAACAGAGTCATCGCCAATCGAGATTCCCACGCCAGAGTTTGCTCCAAGCAGCGCGCGCTCACCAATGGTGATGCGCTGCTTGCCTCCGCCAGAGAGGGTTCCCATGATCGAAGCACCGCCACCGATGTCGCTGCCATCGCCAACAACAACGCCCTGCGAAATGCGACCCTCAACCATCGAGACACCCAGGGTGCCGGCGTTAAAGTTCACGAAGCCCTCGTGCATGATCGTGGTGCCAGGCGATAGGTAGGCGCCGAGACGCACACGCGAGGCATCGGCGATACGTACCTTTGGCGGCAAGACGTAGTCGGTCATCCTTGGGAATTTGTCGATGGCATAAATCTGAATGCCCTGGCGCTGAAGCGAGCCACGAAGGGCTTCGGCATCGGTAACGGTCATAGGTCCCACGTTGGTGAAGGCCACGATTGGCAGCGCAGGAATCAGCCCATCTAGGTTGATGCTGTTTGGCTTGACTAGGCGGTGGCTGAGCAGGTGAAGGCGCAGGTAGGCATCGGCGGTCCCGGCAACCGGCAGGGTCAGGTCAATCTCGACGCGAAGCCACTGGGTCGAGACGCGACGGCGAGCGTCTTCGCCGACCAAGGCATCGAGTTCTTTAGGCACTACGTAGAGGGCATCTGACTGAGGGGCGGCGCCAAGCTTTGGCTCGCTGAACCAAACGTCGAGAACGGTGCCGTCAGCGGCGACGGTTGCGAGGCCGTGGCCCCAGGCCTTGGAATCTACGAAAGTTGCTTCAGTCACGACTCCAAGATTACAAGTTAGGCTCGTTCTATGTCTGGCCAGTTGAACCTCGAAAGCGATGTTGCCGAGCTAACTCGCGCCATCTGCGACATCGAATCGGTCTCTGGCAACGAAAAGTCGCTGGCCGATGCCATCGAGACCGCACTCGCCAAGTACCCGCACCTCGAAGTGATCCGCAACCAGGATGCGATTGTCGCGCGAACCAACTTTGGCCGCGACAGCCGTGTTGTGATTGCCGGCCACATCGACACCGTGCCGGTTGCCGAAAACCTACCGACCAGGTTCGTCGACACCGCCGAGGGCCGCATGCTCTGGGGTCGTGGCACGGTCGACATGAAGGCCGGTGTCGCCGTGCAGCTCAAGTTGGCCGCAACCCTGAGCGATGCCAACCGCGACATCACCTGGATTTTCTACGACCACGAAGAGGTCGAAGCAACCAAGAACGGCCTCGGCCGCCTTGCCCGCACCCAGCCCGAACTACTCGAGGGTTCATTCGCCATCTTGTGCGAGCCGACCAGTGCCCAGATCGAGGGTGGTTGCAATGGCACCATCCGTGTTGAATTGCGCGCTCGCGGAGTAAAGGCACACTCGGCCAGAGCATGGATGGGTAAGAACGCCATTCACGGGGCTGCCGAAATCTTGAACCGCTTGAACGCCTATCAGCCCGCCGATGTTGAGGTTGACGGGCTGGTTTACCGCGAGAGCATGAACGCCGTGTTGATCAGCGGAGGCATCGCCACCAACGTGATTCCTGACGAGGCCCTTGTGACGGTCAACTACCGATTTGCTCCGAACAAGACCGGGCAGCAGGCCGCTGCTCACCTTTGCGAGCTGTTCGATGGTTTCGAAATAAAGATGACAGACCTGAGCGAAGGTGCTCGACCTGGCCTCGATCGCCCAGAGGCAGCGGCCTTCGTGGCCGCCACCGGCTCGACTCCGATGCCTAAATACGGCTGGACCGACGTGGCCCGCTTTAGTGAGCTTGGTATTCCTGCAGTGAACTTTGGCCCGGGAGATCCGAACAAGGCCCACGCCGACGACGAGGCAGTGCCGGTCGAACAGATTTACTCGTGCGAGGCGGCGCTTCGCACCTGGCTCAGCAACTAAATGAACCTGCTGCAGTCGCTTCGCACCAAATGGTGGTTCGGTGCGGTTGCCATTTTTGCCTCGGCTCGTCTGACTACATTCGCGCTCTTTTTTGCCATCTCGCAAATTCAAGAAGCCAACTATTGGACTGGTGCTCAGCCCGGCTACTTTGACTTTCTAAACATCTGGGATGTCGAGTGGTACCACCGCGTTTTCGATCACGGTTACCCGAGTGTTTTGCCACTCGGTAGTGACGGGGCAGTGCTGCAAAACGAGTGGGCGTTCTATCCCGGCTTTCCGTTTTTACTCCGCGCAATCCATTTTGTAATTCCGCTCGATTGGAAATATCTCGCACCGCTGATCGCAACGGCCTTTGGATTTGTTTTTATCGTTTACGCATACAAGCTGCTTCGACTTCGACTCGACGAGCGCACATCGCTTTGGACCGTTGCGATCATTTCGTTCGCCTGGGCGTCGCCCGTTTTGCAAACTGGATACGCCGAGTCAATGCAGCTGGCACTTATCGCCGCAGCGCTCTATTACTTTTTGCAGCGGCGCGATGTGTTGGTCTTGGCTGCGCTCGCAATCGCGGCGCTGACGCGCCCGGGTGTGCTGGCCTTCGCGCTGATGTTCGCGATTTTGTTTGTGATTCACCGCACGGATGCACGCGAGCGAGTTCGACTATTCGTGCTGACCCTCGGCGCTGGTGTTTTGGGAATCGCGTGGCTGTTGATTGCCTGGTCGACCACCGGCCGCTTCGATGCTTATCTCAAGACAGAGAACGCCTGGCGAGCCGGCTATACCGGCAGTGACTCGATTGCTCCGTTCATGGGTTGGTTCGAAAGCGCCAGCTTCTACTTGGGCGATGGGCTCGGTCAGTTCTTCGTGCTGGGGGTTCTTGGGCTCATGGTTTGGCTACTGACTAGGCCGAGCGTGCGGGCAATTGGGGTCGAGCTTTGGCTCTGGTCGATCGCCTACCTGGTCTATTTGTTCGCGGTTTTCTTTCCGCAGTCGAGCACCCCGCGCATCCTGTTGCCGGCTTTTCCACTGCTAGCCGGCCTGGCAATCGCGACGGTCGATAAGCCCAAAGTGGTTCGCGGCGGCATTATTGCGGCCAGCCTGATCGGGCAGGTTGTCTGGCTTTTGGCCTGCTGGAAGTACACGGCCCCCGACTACACGCCGCCGTAAACCACTGTGCCCGCGCGGATTCTTAGAAAAATAACGAGAATGTAACCGCCCCTTTCTCGTGTCGGGGCGCGCGGGTAGAATTGAATTTCGGCGTAAAGCCAATTTTCAAGGAGTAGTAATGGCAGCACAGAAACCTCGCACCGGTGACGGCCCAATGGAAATTGTTCCTGAACCTCGCGGGCTTTACACTCTCCGCATTCCAGCTGATGGGGGCGGTCGTGTACAGGTCGTACTAGACAAGAGCGAGCTTGAAGAATTGCAGAAGCACCTGCAGCCAATCATCAAGAAGAAGTAAGACTTCTAAAGACCCGGCCAATTGGTCGGGTCTTTTTTATGCCCGCCGGTTCAGGCGGACTAATCAAGGATGTTCGCTAGTTGCGTTTCGACGCGATGAAGAGTCCATCGCCGATAGGTAGCAGCGCGGTGACCAGGTCATCGGAACCCTCGAGTGAAGCGATCACGTCGCGGTAAGTCTGGGTTGCCTCATCGCGCATTGCCTGATCTGGCACGCGGTCGCGCCAGAGTGCGTGCGCGATGACCAGCGCGCCGCCAGGGCGAAGCATGCGCAGCGATTCAGAGATCTGAGTGCCGAGAGTATCGCGGTCGGCATCGAGGTAAACCAGGTCGTAAGCGGCATCCGCCATGTTTGCCATGACGTCGGCGGCCTTGCCGGTAATTACACGAAGGCGGTTGGCGGCAACGCCTGCCTCGGTGAAAGCGAGTTTGGCTGCGGCCTGGTGTTCTGACTCAGAGTCGATTGTGGCTAGCACTGCGTTGGCCGAACCGCGAAGCAGATAGAGGCTGGCCACACCCGTTCCGGTGCCGGCCTCGACTATTGCCTTTGCGCCAAGAGTGTTGACCAGCAGCGAGAGCATCGCGCCGACAGATGCGGTCGAGCATTCGACACCGAGTTCCTCGGCGCGAGCGCGAGCGGCACGAAGAATGTCATCTTCGAACACCGCATCCTCGGTGTATTTCCAACTCGTGATTTTGTCGACCATGTTGTGGCAACTCTAACCGCCCCGCCGCCCGCGGCTCGGTATTGGCGTAACCTAAATGGGTGTTTGGACTAAGTGGCGAGAAGCTGATCATCCTTGGGTTGATCGCAGCTTTCGTGCTCGGCCCTGACAAGCTGCCCGGTTACGCACAGAAGTTGGCGCAGTTCGTTAAGTCGGCTCGCCGCATGGCCGAAAGCGCCAAATCGCAGTTGAGCGAAGAGATTGGCGAAGAGGTCGAAGACCTCGATTGGCGCAAGCTCGATCCACGTCAGTACGACCCACGTCGAATCATCAAGGATGCACTGCGCGAAGAGTCGGCGGCCATCATGGCGTCCAAGCCGATCATTACCGAGGGTAAGAAGAAGTCGAAGCCGTTGAGCGCTGGCGAGGCCGCGCCGTTCGACCCAGAATCTACCTAGTAGCTACCGCTAAGGCAGTCTGCGCAGAATCGTCGCCAGGCGATCCATTAGCGGAGCCATTCGCTTCCACTGTTTTGCCGAAGTTGGAAGGCCGATTCCCAAAACTGAGCGAGCGACTCCAACTGTGCGCGCTTCGGTGAAACGAAGCAGGCCACCGATGCCACCACGACGACCCTGACCGCTCTGCTTGAAGCCGCCCATCGGTGCATCGAACGAGGCGAACGATGCACGGTAGCCCTCGTTGATGTTCACCGAGCCGGCCTCGAGGCGATTAGCCACGCGCTTGGCTTCGCTCGCGTTGCCGAAGACCGCGGCGTTCAATCCGTAGACGGTGTCGTTTGCCAGATTCACCGCGTCGTCGACGGTGTCGTAGCCGTAAACCGCAATCACTGGGCCAAAGACTTCTTCGCGATAGATCTCGGCGTTCTCAGGCACATCGGTGATTACTGTCGGTTCGAAGAAGTAGGGGCCGATCTCGGCAAGCTGCTTGCCGCCGGTCAGTAGGCGAGCACCCTTGCCGATGGCGTCGCCCAAGAAGCGCTCGACGCGAGCAAGTTGAGCCGCCGAGGTGAGGGTGCCAATGTCGAAACTAAAGTCGCTCGAGCGGCCAACCTTCAAACTCTGCACCACCGAGACGAACTCGCGTTCGAACTCTGCCTTGAGAGCATTTGGCACATAGATGCGCGAGAGCGAAACGCAGAGCTGCCCGCCGTTGCCGAACGATCCGGCAGCCACCTGACGAGCGGCCTTGGCCAGGTCGGCGCTAGGCAAGACGATGGCTGGGTTCTTGCCGCCGAGCTCGAGTGACGCGCCAATCAGGCGAGCCGCAGCGCGCTGGGCGACCACGCGGCCCGTAGCGGTCGAGCCGGTGAATGCCACGTAGTCAACGCCATCCGTGATGGCATTGCCAACGGTTGCTCCGTCGCCGGCGACGATACGCCAAGCGTCTTCTGGCAATCCGGCCTCGATCGCAAGCTGACGGGTAAACAGCGAAACCAAAGATGTCTGGTTGTCGCTCTTGTGAACGACCGTGTTGCCGGCCATTAGCGCAGGAGCAATGTCCATCACGGCCAGAGCCAGCGGGTAGTTCCAAGGAATGATGACGCCAACGACGCCAACTGGAACGTGCGAGACACTCGACTTAAGCAGCACCGGTACGCCAGTGCGCGCCTTCTTGTGTGAAAGTGCCTTGTCGGCAATCTTGGCAAAGTAACGAGCCGAGCCGAGCGCACCTGCGAATTCTTCGACGGCGTGTGCACGCGACTTGCCGGTTTCTAGTTGCAACAGGTCGAGAATTTTGTCTTGCTCTTGCTGCATCAAATCGTGAAAGCGCAACATGATGTCGGCGCGATCGTGAACCGCGGTAGCCGCCCATCCGTCTTGTGCATCGCGGGCACGATCAATCTCGATCGCAACCTGCTCGGCAGAAAGTTGCGGCAGGTCATAGATGCGCTTGCCATTGGCAGGGTTCAAAACGCTGAACGAATCTGCCGTCGGTGCGAAGTGCGAGATCAGGCTCGCGATGCTGGTATCACTCACAGGTTGAGTTTAAGGCTGCGCGATGCTCGAACCAGCTTGTCTTGCTGAATGCGATTGGCAATCTGCGCGATGGCCTGCGCCGCAGAGTCAGCCGGGTTGCCGACCACGATCGGTGTGCCGGTATCAGAACCTTCGCGAAGGGCGATGCTGAACGGCACCTGCCCTAACAACTCGACGGTCGCGCCCGATTCGGAAGTCAGTTGCTCGGCAACCTGCTTGCCGCCGCCGGCGCCATAGAGTTCGGCACGCGTGCCATCGGGCTGCTCGAACCAGCTCAGGTTTTCGATGACCCCAAGGATGCCCTGCCCAGTCTGAAGGCCAACCGCGGCGGTGCGAGCCGAGATGTCGGCGGCGGCCAGCTGGGGAGTCGTCACCACGATCGACTTGGCGGTCGGCAGTAGCTGGCCAAGTGAAATGGCCACATCGCCAGTGCCAGGCGGCAGGTCGACTAGTAGAAAGTCGAGGTCGCCCCAGAACACATCGGTCAAGAATTGCTGAATCGCACGGTGCAGCATTGGTCCGCGCCAGGCCACGGCCTTACCCTCTTCGACGAACATGCCGATCGAGATTACTTTCACGGCGTTCGGGCCGACTTCGTAAACCGGAGGCAGAATCCAGTCGTCGACCTTGGTCGGTTTGTCGGTCAGGCCCAACTGGCCCGGAATCGAAAAACCAAAGATGTCGGCATCGATAAGCCCAACTTTGAAACCTTCGCTTGCCAACTGAACTGCAAGATTTGCCGTCAGCGAAGACTTGCCGACGCCGCCCTTGCCCGAACCAACCAGATAGATGCGAGTATCGGTGTTCTCGTCGAACGGGTTTACTCGTGCGCCGCGACTACCAGATAGTTTCGCTTTTAGTTCGGCGCGTTCATCCGTGGTCATGACGCCAAGGTGAACCGAAACCGATTCAACGCCGGCAACCGATTTTGCTGCCGCAATTGTGTCGCGTTCGATGCGAGCGGCGGCGGGGCAGCCGACGATGGTCAACTTCAAGTTGATTGAAACCGCGTCACCGTCAACGTCGATGTCGCCGACCATGCCAAGTTCGGTAATCGGTTTGCGAAGTTCGGGGTCAATCACCGCATCGAGCGCGCGGCGAATTCGGTCGCGCACTACTTGCTCTTCTTGTCTTTCGAAGCAGGTTCTTGGCGCAGCTCTTCGAGCAGTTCGCGCAGCTGATCGCGAATCTCGTCGCGCACGTCATCCTTGGTGGCAAGTTCGCCAATCGCCAAGCGCAGCGCCACAACTTCGCGAGCAAGGTACTCGGTGTCGGCAAGGTTACGCTCGGCACGCTGACGGTCCTGCTCAAACTTCACGCGGTCGCGGTCATCTTGGCGGTTCTGCGCCAACAAGATCAGAGGAGCGGCGTAAGAAGCCTGCATCGAGAGAATCAGGGTCAGCAACGTAAAGTTCAGCGAGCGCGGATCCCACTGCAGGCCAACCGGTGCAAGCGAGTTCCAGGTCAGCCAGACCAGACAGAAGATACTCATGCCGATCAGGAAGGCGCCGGTTCCCATTGCTCGGGCGAAGGCCTCAGAGGCACGACCGAAGCGCTCCTGGTCAACACGGATGTTCGGCAGAAGTCTGCGGCGAGCGCCTACCGGCGACTCGAAACGGTCTTTAGCCACGGCGCACCTCGCTCTCTTCTTCGGTTCTCCAGTCGTCTGGAAGTAGGTGGTCGAGCACGTCGTCGACGGTTACTACGCCTAGTAGGCGACCATCCTCGTCGACAACCGGGAGCGAGACCAGGTTGTAGGTAGCCAGGGTTCGGTGCATGACCGAGATGTGGGTGTGAACGCCGACAGGCTCAAGCTCGGTGTCGAGTAGCACGCCAAGACGCTCGTGCGGTGCGTAGCGCAGCATGCGCTGAAAGTGCACGGTGCCAAGGTAGCGACCGGTAGTGGTCTCATACGGAGGCAGAGTTACAAAAACCTGAGCCGCCAAAACCGGGGCAACTTCTTTGCGGCGAATCAGCGCCATCGCTTCGGCGACGGTAGTGTCTGCCGAACAGATGATCGGTTCGGTGGTCATCATTCCACCGGCGGTGAATTCGTCGTACTTCATCAGCTGACGAATGTCTTCTGCTTCTTCTTCGTCCATCAGATCGAGCAGCGCCTCGGTGCGAGCCTCTGGCAGGTTCGCCATTAGGTCGGCCGCGTCGTCTGGCTCCATCAGGTCGAGAACTTCGGCAGCACGCTCATCGTCTAGATCAGAGATGATGTCGATCTGTTCTTCTTCAGGTAGCTCTTCGAGCACATCGGCCAAACGCTCGTCGTCGAGCTCCTCGGCAACTTCGAGCATGCGCTCGTCAGGCAAATCCATCAGCGCGTTTGCCAAGTCGGCAGGACGCAAATCGGAGTAGGTGGCAAGCAGCGCAGTGGCGTCTTGCGCCTCACCGTCATCGTGCAGGTTCACCTGTTCCCACGCGGCAAACAGAGTTGCACCCTTGGCGAACGGCGATGCCGAAGTCTTTGGTCGACGCAAGAACAGTTCGCTGACTTGCCAGTCGTGGTTCTTGGTTGGTTCGATCGCGATGTCTTCGATGCTCGCCGTGCCAGAGCCATCCTTGAGTTTGACCTTGCGGCCCAAAATCTCGGCGATGACGCGCTCTTCTTGACCGCGCTGGGTGAAGCGACGAAGGTCGATGAGGCCCGTGGTGATTACCTGACCGTTACCGATCGAGGTAATGCGGGCGATTGGCACGAAAACTCGGCGGCGGCCGGTGATTTCAACGAGCATTCCGGTTGCTTTTGGGGCTCCGGTTTTGCGGTAGGCGAGTAGAACGTCGATGACTTTTCCAACTTTGTCTCCAGCTGGGTCAAAGACGCCACATCCGACCAATCTGGCCACAAATACTCGGGTCGCGCTCACCTAACCAACCTTAGACGAGCACTTGAAGGCGTGCCAGAATGGATTTATGGCCCCAAGAACCCCACGCAGAAACGTCGCGCCTGTCATGCCGCAGGGCGAGGTGGTTGCAGATTTCACCCAGTACAACGAGGCAGTCGCCTACGTCGAGAAGTTGGTGGCTAACGGTTTCCCTGCAGGTTTCATCGCGATTGTCGGCACGGATGTTCGAACCGTTGAACGCGTACGTGGCAAGTTGTCGTATGCCCGCGTTGCTCTCAATGGGGCCATCACGGGGTCGTGGCTCGGCCTGATCTTTGCGTTCTTCTTCGGTGGCACGGCCACCGAGTCACTCGGGGTCTCTTCGCCGCTAACCGCGGGCATTGTTATGGGTGCAGGCCTCGGCATGCTGTTTGCCGTGATTCGCATGTCGCTCGCCAAGTCGAAGCGTCACTTCGTCTCGCAGTCGAGCGTGATCGCGCTCAAGTACCAGGTGCAGGTTCCAGCCTCGCTGGTTGGTCAGGCACTCGCCGCCGGCAACAAGGCAGATTCGGCTAAGTAATTAGCCGCGAACCTTCTTCATCCAAGCTTCGACATCGCTCGCCTTGCGAGGCAGGCCCTTAGTCAGGTTCTCGACGCCCTTGGCGGTAACCAAAACGTCATCCTCGATGCGAACACCGATGCCGCGGAACTTCGCTGGCACGGTCATGTCATCTGCCTGGAAGTAGAGTCCTGGCTCGATCGTGAAGACCATGCCCGGCTTTAGCTCGGCGTCGATATACATTTCGCGACGCGCTTGAGCACAGTCGTGAACATCCATGCCTAGGTGGTGGCTGGTGCCGTGAACCATGTAGCGACGGTGAAACTGGTTCTCAGGCTTCAGCGACTCTTCGGCACTGACTGGCAGCAGGCCCCACTCGGCGGTCTTCGCCGCAATTACCTTCATGGCCGCATTGTGAATCTCGCGGAACTTCACGCCTGGCTTGGCAATCTTGAATGCCGCGTCGGCGGCTTCGCGAACAGCCTCGTAGATCATGCGCTGAGTGTCGGTGAACTTGCCGTCGATAGGCAACGTGCGAGTGACATCGGCGGTGTAGAACGAGTCAACTTCGACACCGGCATCGAGCAATAGCAAGTCGCCCTTGCGAACCTTGCCGTCGTTGATGATCCAGTGCAGGGTGCAGGCGTGCTCGCCGGCAGCGGCGATGGTCTCGTAGCCAAGGTCGTTACCGTTGGCACGGGCCTCTGCAAAGAACGCACCTTCAACGATGCGCTCACCACGAGGATGCTTGACCGCGGCATCGAGGTTGCGAACCACTGCCTCAAAGCCCTTCACACTGGCAGCAACTGCTGCGCGCATCTGCTTGATTTCGTAGTCGTCCTTGATCAATCGAAGTTCGCTGACGAACTCGGCGAGCGCGGCATCGTTCAGGTCGACGATGTTCTTCTTGCCGGCATCCTTGGTGAACTTGGCAAGGTCTTTGATGTCGGCAGTCTTAATTTCGAGCAAGGCTGCAACGTGAGCAAGGCTCGGACGTTTGCCAACCCAGAACTCACCGATGGCAGGGTTAGCGAAGAACTCGTCGCTGTCGTGACCGGCGGTTGGTCGGAAGTAGAGGGTTGCCTTGACGCCTTTGCGAGCATCGATGACTAGAACCGAACCGGCGACTGTGGCAGAACCCCATCCGGTCAGGTGAGCGAAAGCACTGTGCGGGCGGAAGCGGTAGTCGGTGTCGTTCGAGCGAGTCTTGAGATCGCCGGCTTCGATAAGAACAACCTTGCCCTTGAAAGCCTTGGCTACGGCAGCACGACGCTTGGCCGCGTATGGAGCAACAACGTCGGCCTTTGGTAGCTTCTCTGGCTTGTCAGCCCAGTTCGATCCGATGTACTCAAGAAACTGCTTCGAGTGCGGAGTGCGGCTGCGGTTCTGGTTGCGCTTGGCTAGCGATTTTGCGTCTTTGCTCATGGGGTTTATTGTCTAACAACTTTTGTCGGCAACTCGCACGAAACGAGCAATTGGTAGCCTTGGGCTGAACCGAATGGATGCACATGAAAATCGACCTGCACGCACACTCCTCGTGGAGCGACGGCGCCGATTCGGTAACCGAGGTTTTTCGTGCGGCTAGGGCCGCCGGGGTAGACGTTCTGGCATTGACCGACCACGACACCACTAAGGGCTGGGAAGAAGCGTGTTCAATCGCCGCCGAGCTTGGCATGGGGTTCGTGCCTGGCATCGAGGTGACGACTCGCGCTCGAGTCAATGTTCACCGCCCGTTCGGCGTGCACATGCTGGCCTACTTGCCAGACCCGAGTCATCCGGCTCTTGGCGAGGTGCTTGGCGAGACTCTCGAGAAGCGGGAGGTTCGTTTGCGTGCGCTCTTTGACTTGGTTGCGCCGCACTATCCGATCACTTGGCAAGACGTGCTCGATCAGCTTCGTGAAGGAGCAACCTTTGGTCGGCCCGCGCTCGCGGCGGCACTTGTTGCCCGCGGACACTTTGAACACACCAACGATGTCTTTGCTCAGCTTTGGGGCGACGGCGACGATCGTTTCTACATTCCAAACCGCGGCGTCGTCGAAACCATCGATGCAATACGTCTGATTCGTCAGGCCGGCGGTGTTCCGGTGATTGCGCACCCGATGGCTCGTGGCAAAGGCCCAGTCGAGGGTTCGCCAATGCCGCGCGCACACTTTATTGAACTGATCGAGGCAGGTCTTGCCGGGTTCGAAGTCTTTCACCGCGATGTTCCAGAGCACGCGCGCAGGTGGCTCATCGATTTGGCCAAGGAGTTCGACCTGGTACTAACCGGATCGAGTGACTACCACGGCAACCGCAAACACAACCTGCTTGGCGAGAACACGACAACACTCGAAATGCTTGAGCGGATTGTCGCTCAGGCGAGCGGTACTCCCGCGCTGCTCTAACTAGTTGCCGGCAGAGCGGTTAGTGCGACGGCGTTCGCGGTTCTGACGCGCTGGGCGAGGGTGCTCGCCGGCAGGCTTTGGATTGTCGTGCTGCTCGCGAGGCTTGCCAGATCCACCGCGGCTGTTGCCGCCAGAACGCTGACCGCCGCTGCGCTGACCACCGTTGCGCTGACCCCCGCGGTTGCCATCGCGCCCGCCACGGGCATCCGTGCTCTCGGTCTTTGGCTTTGGCTTGCTACCAGGGATGCGACCCTTGGTGCCCTCAGGAATATTCAAATCGGTGAACAACCAAGCCGATGACGAGTAGGTCTCGACAGGCTCAGGAACGCCAAGCTGGAGCGCATCGTTAATGTGCTTCCAGCGAGTGAGGTCTTCCCAGTCGACGAAGGTTACGGCAACACCGGTGCGGCCTGCGCGACCGGTACGACCGACGCGGTGCAACAGCGCCTTCTCGTCTTCTGGAACGGTGTAGTTGATCACGTGAGTCACGTCGTCAACGTCGATGCCTCGAGCGGCAACTTCGGTTGCGACCAAAATGTCTTTCTTTCCAGAACGGAAAGCAGCCATCGACTTTTCGCGAGCCTCTTGCGACATGTCGCCGTGAAGCGCGGTCGCGTTGAATCCACGATCGATGAGTTCTTCAGAAACCTTCGATGCTTGACGCTTGGTCTTGCAGAAAATTACGGTCTTGCCGCGACCCTCGGCCTGAAGGATTCGGCCGACGACCTCATCCTTGTCGAGTGAGTGCGCACGGTAGAAGAACTGCTTGATGTCGGCCTTGGTGTGACCCTCGTCAGGTTCGTTCGCGCGAATGTGAACCGGACGGTTCTGATACTTGCGCGCCATCGAAACAATTGCGCCAGGCATAGTCGCAGAGAACAACATGGTCTGACGGTCTTGCGGGGTGTAAGCGAACAGGCGCTCAACATCTGGCAAGAATCCGAGGTCGAGCATTTCGTCGGCCTCGTCGAGAACCATGAAGCGAATGTTGCTCAGGTCGAGCTTCTTCTGCTTTGACAGGTCGATTAGGCGACCAGGGGTACCGACAACAATCTGCGCGCCGGCTTCGATCTCGGCGACCTGGCCCTCGTATGACTTGCCACCATAGATGGCGACGACGGTGGTCTCGCGGTTCGAGGTAGCGAGCTTGAGGTCTTCAGCAACCTGGATGCACAACTCACGAGTCGGCACAACAACCAGTGCCTTCGCGCCCTTGTCTGGGTTTGGGCCGAGGCTCTGGATCAACGGAAGGCCGAAGCCGAAGGTCTTGCCGGTACCAGTCTTGGCCTGGCCGATTACGTCTTGGCCGGTAAGGGCTACCGGGATGGCCTGTTCCTGAATTGGGAACGGCTCGGTGATGCCTTTGATTGCAAGGGCATCAGCGATGTCTTGGTCAATGCCAAGGTCGCGAAAAGTCAAAAGGACTCCTATTTATAGGGAAAACATCTCTGGTTTCGAAAAACACGGGGCCAAAAGCGCGATGCGCAAGATGTGCGGCCTCAATCAGTCTACCCGTGGCGGCATTTGGAGCGACAGGTAATCTTGAGAGCATGTTTGACTGGATCAAGCGCCTACTACCGAGGGCGGCGAGCAAGTTTGTTTTGCCAACTCGCGAAGAACGAGCGGCTCGTAACACCACCAAACTCAACCTCAAGCCATACGCGCCAGACGCCAAGAGCTTTCTCGGTCAGTTGACCTACCTTCAGCTTTCGCAGTTCGAGATTTTGACCAACGAACTCAAGCTGGCTCCGACCACCTCATACAAGGCGCAACTCAGCGAAGCCGCCGCAAAAAGTTTCGAGCAGTACCGAGCACTTGCCAAGTTGCTCGCCTCGATGGGCGTCGACCCGACCGATGCGATGGACCCATACACCGAGCGCATCCAAACTTTGCAGTCACGCCTAAACGGCACCGACTGGTACGAGACCATCATCAAGATTTACTTGGTGCACGGATTACTCAATGACTTCTATCGCCGACTCGCTGTCGGTTTGAGTGCCGACTTGCGTGCATCCGTGGAGAAAGCTTTGAACGACAAGACTTTCGAAAAGTATGCGGTCAAGGTCTTGACCGAATCAATGCAGGGCAACCCGCAACTTGGTTCGCGACTTGCGCTTTGGGGTCGTCGCCTAATGGGCGATGTGCTACTCGAACTGCGCGCAACTTTTGACAACCGCAAACTTGCCGGCGTTACCAAGGGCACCAAGCTCACGGCAGAGCAAGAGCGCGAAGTGAACCTTTCGGCCTATTCGAAACTTGAGCCGCTAGTAAGCGAATTGATTGCAGCGCACTCGCTGCGAATGGATGCCCTAGGCCTGACGGCGTAGACGAGCGACCTGGTTGGTACCAACCCAACCGCCCAGTGGCATCAGCAACATCACAATGATCCAAGTCAGTGCGTTGGTGTTACCCAGTCCGAGCCAGATGAGTGCAGTCCACGAAATCGAACCGACGATTGCGGTGAAAGCCGCAGGAACTAGGGTGCCGTAACGGTCATCCTTGAGGCCAATGTATGGGTAGACCAGCGCGAGGATTGCGGTGTAAAAAACCAAGAATGCGATTTCCATTAGGCGATGAATCCAACCCGGCGCGATTCCTCGGCGCCAATCTCAACGTAGGCGAGGCCTGCTGCTGGAACTACGAACTTGCGACCCTTGCTGTCTGTAAGGGTTAGAACGCTGGTCGATCCGCCTAGAGCTGCGGCGACGGCCGCCTCAATCTCGCTGGCCGACTGGTTCGATTCGAACGACAGCTCGCGAGCTGTGTCCTTTACGCCAATTCGTACATCCATGGCACTGCCTTTCTTTCCTGTCCAAGATTACAAGGATGCCCGCGCCGAGCATTCGCTATCAGCGAGCAGCGGGGTAAAACGTCGGTGGTCACCCCTAATCTGGGGGCAATGAAAACCTCGGGCAAACCTTCTAAAGAGATCACCGGTTCGTTTCGGCCGCACGGCATAGTCGACAATACCGATTCTGTCGTTTTGTCAGCCGGGCAGACGGCCGCGCAGGCGCTTGAGTTCGGCGATTTCGCTCGAGTAATCGGCGGGCCACGCTCGGGCAAGACCACAGCGCTCAAGGCGCTCTTTCTAAAGTTGGCTCGCGCATCGCGACCAGAAAGCCTGCTGGTTTTCACGGCGAATCGAACCGCGGCCGCAACTTTGCGCGACGAGTTAGCGCTGGCTTTTCAAGGCGCAAGCATCGGGCCAATGGCTCGGACTATTCCTTCGCTAGCCTTCGCAATTTTGCGTCACGCAGCACTCGAAACCAAGGCCGCACTGCCAGAGCTAATCAGTGGTTCTGAGCAAGATGCAATGCTCGAAGAACTGCTCGAGGTTGCCGCAAGCGATCCGCACTTTGTCGAACTGCTGCCAAAAAACATCACACGCAGTTCGCTGCGTCTTTCGGGCTTTCGTGCGGAGCTTCGCGATCTGTTGTCTGTCGCAATCGAATACTCAATAACTCCTGAGCGATTGCGCGCTCTCGCAGTCGAGACCGGTTTGAAAGACGAATGGACAGTAGCTGCCGCGTTGTACGAGCGCTACCTCGAAGAGCTCGCGCAAGAGCGCAACACACACCGCTACGACCCGGCATCGCTGCTGGTCGAGGCGACTCGACTCATTCGCGAAGGCAAGGCACCGAGCGAGTTGAACGAAGTGCGCATGATCTTGATCGACGACGCACAAGAACTGACTCCGGCTGCCACAGAGTTTTTGGCGGCGCTTGCCGGGCTGGGTGCATCCGTGGTGCTGTTCGGTGACCCCGATGTTGCAACCCTCGGCTTTCGATTCAGCGACCCTGAGGCGCTGACTCGACTGGTCACCCGCTTGGCGACCGCGGCGGGCACGACGGCTCAGTCGATCACCATCACGGCGGCCCACGAGGCTCACGCACCGGTAATTGCGCAGGCGCTGTCGCACGTGACTGGGCGCATCGGTGCCGCGATGGCAGGCCCGCAGCGTAAGGGCCCTGAGGCTGCGGTCGGCCCTGATGGCGCTGCCGAGGGCGACCAAATCACCACCAAGGTCTTTGCCTTGCAAGGTGATGAGCACGCCTGGTTGGCCCATCAGCTGCGCAGCGAACACCTGAATAACGGTGTCGCCTGGCGCGATATGGCCGTCGTGGCTCGTTCGGTCACCGAGCTCGTCGAGCTCGAGAATGCACTTGCCGCCGAATCGGTGCCGGTGCGGTTGGTTGGCGCCAAGTCTGCTCTCAAAGACGAATTCGGTGCGGCGGCAATGCTCGAGCTGTTGCACTGGGCGCTGCCTGATCAGGCCGGCGCAGTACGAGAAATCACTTACGAGGTTGCGAGCGAACTCATGCTCTCGCCAATTGCCGGCTTCGACCCGATTAGCCTTCGTCGTTTGCGCCGCACGCTGCGTGCTGCCGAGTTGGCCGATGAAGGCACTCGCAGTTCGCGCGAGTTGCTCGCCAATTTGTTCAAGGCTCGCGGTTCTGCCGCCGACTTAAGTGGCTGGGGCGAAAAGGCGCACAAGTTCATCACCTTGTACTTTGAACTTCGCGACATGGCCGCGCAAAAAGATCGCACCATTCAAGATTTGCTCTGGCACATCTACTCGAACAGCGAACTATCAACTCAGTGGCCAAAGCGCTCACTCGGAGTAGAAGAGGTTTCGCTTCAAGTTTCACGCAACCTCGATTCAGTAGTCGCGTTGTTCTCGGCGGCCGCTCGGTTCGTCGAGCGCAACCCACTGGGCGAGGCCGCAGAGTTCGTGCGTTCGCAACGCGAACTAAAACTGCCAGAAGATTCAATCGGCGTCGGCGCAAACCTGCAACACCGAGTTTCACTCGTCACACCCGCAGGTTTAATTGGTCGTTCATTCAAGGTTGTTTCGATTGCGCACCTACAAGAGGGCATCTGGCCGAACCTGCGTCCGCGTTCCACTCTGCTCGGTGCATCCGTGCTCGATGAGTTTGCACGAACCGGCACAGTTGCCACCGAAAATCGCGCAAGCGAAATGACCGGTGAACTGCGCATGCTGGCCAAGGCTGTCGGGGCTGCGAGCGAGCGCTTGTACCTGTCGGCCATTTCGACCGAAGAAGAGCAGCAGTCGCAGTTCATCGAGCTGATTACCGGCCAAGAGTTCGAGGTCAGCGATTTCGACGGCTCGAGCCTGACTCTGCGCGCCATCGCCGGCCGCCTGCGTCGCATGCTGCTGCAGACCAACGACCCTAAGGCCCGAGTCGAGATCGCTGCCCAATTGGCTCGTCTAGCCGAGGCCGGAGTGCCAGGTGCTCACCCCGACCAGTGGTGGGGTGTCAAGCCTCTCAGCACGACCGAGCCGCTCGCCGTGCTCGGCGTCGACAAAGACGATCCGCGAGCTCTCAAGCTGCACCCGTCCGAGCTCGACAGCTTTATCAAGTGCCCACTGCACTGGTTCATCAACGCGCACGGTGGTGGCGACTATTCGTTCAAGACTCAAGTTGGAACCTTGCTTCACGAGGCGCTCGAGCGCGCGACGACGAACAGCTACGAGGAGTTCTACTCACTAGTCAAATCGAAGTGGGGGTTGATCGATTTCGATTCCGAATGGGCGAGTGCGTCTGAAGATCGCCGAGTTGGACTCATGATCAACCGCTTGGTTAGTTATCTCGAAAAGTTCGAGGCAGATTCTGAAAAGGGAGTCTGGAAAGAAGTTAGTTTCAAGTTCGACATTGCCGGCGCCCACGTGTCTGGCAAGGTCGACCGCATCGAAGTCGACAAGCTCGGCAACGTGAAGATTGTCGACCTAAAGACTTCGCGTGCTCAAGTCACGAAGGATGCAACGCAGAATCACCCACAGCTCGGCATCTACCAGCTTGGCTTGATCGACGGCGCATTCAACGAGAACCCGCTGCTCTCTGAGCACGCAAATCTCAGCGGTGGCGCTTTGGTTCAGGTTGGCCTCAAAGGCACTAAGACCGATCCGGTTGTCACGGTGCAAGATTCTGCCACCGAGTATCCGGTCAAGCAAATCCAGATTCGCGATCTGATCGAGCAGGTAGTTGGCGATATGGTCATGAACGAGCAGGTGCTAACGGCAAACGTGGGCGAGCACTGCAATGACAAAAACGGCTATGGCAGCTGCATGCTGCACTTGATTGAGCAGGTCTCCTATGGCAACTAAATACTCAGCACTCCAGGTTGCCGAGGCTCTTGGCCTCGGTTACGAACCAAACGGTCAACAACAGGCCGCAATCGAAGCCCCGTTCGACAAGCCATCGTTGGTTGTCGCCGGTGCGGGTTCGGGCAAGACCGAACTCATGTCGCTTCGTGTACCTTGGCTGGTCGCCAACGGCATCGCTCGACCAGACCAGATTCTTGGCCTGACCTTTACCCGCAAGGCCGCCGCCACACTGAGCAACCGAGTCAACGCCAACCTGCGCAAGCTTCGCGACAACAAGGTCAAGCCTGAAATGTGGCCGACCGACCTAGGTGTCGAGTTCACGCCGCCGACGATCTCTACCTACAACTCTTATGCGACGGCGCTCTTTCGCGACTATGCGCTGCAGCTCGGATACGACAACGATGCGGTTCAGCTAACCGAGGCGACCGCCTACCAGTTGGCTCGCGAACTGATCAACAAGCGCGGAGCCGAACTTGCTCCGGCACTCATGGACACAGAATTCAACGACAAGACTCTCGCCGGCTACGTCACCAAGATGGCAGCGGCCATGAACGAAAACGGAGCCTCGGCTGCCGACGTCGAAAATCACCTTCGCGAATTGATCGACAAGATGAAGAAGCTTCCTAAGCGCGGCCACAGCAAGAACGACTACATCGCCGAGGTTGCCGAACTTATCGAAAAGTTCGAAAAGAACATCATTGTGGCTCAGCTCGCCGAGGCATTCTTGAATGCGAAGCTCGAGAACAGCAAAATCGACTACTCAGATCAGGTTGCACTCGCAGAGCGCGCGGTTCGAGTACTCGGCGATGCCGTGGTCACGCGCGAGCAGGAGCGCTTCACTCAGATATTGCTCGACGAGTACCAAGACACCTCTGTGCTGCAGACCAATCTTCTGAAGGCGCTGTTCAAAGACCGCTCGGTGCTCGCGGTCGGCGACCCACACCAATCCATTTACGGATGGCGTGGTGCATCGGCATCCAACCTCGCCGAATTCAAAAACGACTTTGTTACCGATGCGAGCGGGTTTATGCCGTTCCAGTTGTCGACCTCATGGCGAAACCCACAGTTGGTGCTCGACCTGGCCAACGCGATTGCCCTCGATCTCGATAACCCAAAGGACTACATCGGGCCAGATCAGCGCGCTCTGATTCGCTCTGTTGCTCGCGAACCGCTTCGCGCTGCTCCCGATGCTGGTAACGGCGTGGTTCAATTCGACTGGTTCGAGACCCTTGAAGACGAGGCTGCCCACATCGCTGACTGGCTAAAGCCACGCATGGCTCAGCGCTTCACCAAGAAAGACGGCACCTTCGAGGCGCCTACTGGGGCCTTGATTCTGCGCAAGCGCAAGCACATTCGTGCCTACGCCGAAGCGCTCCAGGCGGTGGGTCTCGATGTCGAGGTCGTTGGCCTTGGTGGGCTGCTTGAAATGCCCGAGATCACCGACATTCGTTGCGCTCTGGCCGTGCTGACCAACCCAGATGCCGGCACCGAACTAATCCGTTTGTTGACCGGCGCACGTTGGCGCATCGGCGTAAAAGATATCGATGGACTTTACCGCTTTGCAAAGGCGCAGGCCGGCATCAAGGGCGAGACTCGCGATATCGAGGGTCGCTCAGACGAGGCCAGCACATCGATCGTCGACGCGCTCGACAAGATTCGTCGCGCAGACTCGATCAATGAGCTTCACGCTTCCGACGAGGGATACGACCGACTAAAAGAAGCGGCACAGACGCTGCATGCGATGCGTCAGCGTATTGGTTTGCCGCTGCCAGAACTGGTTCGCGCGATCGCATCTGAGCTTTGGCTCGATGTCGAGTTGCACGCCAACCCAAACCGCACGTTCCCGATGATGCACATCAATGAGTTTGTCTCGGTCGTCGCAAACTACTGCGACGGAAACGACAATCCGAGCATTGGAATGCTGCTCGACTATCTCGACCATGCGGCCGATCGTGAACGCCTAGATACGCCTCCCGCTGCTGTTCGCGATGGAATGGTTCAGATCATCACCATCCACGCAGCCAAGGGTCTCGAATGGGACTACGTCGCAGTAGGCAGCTTCAACCAGGGCGACCTGCCTGCTACCGGTGGTGGCAAAACCGGTTGGCTATCGGTGGGCGAATTTCCATATGCACTTCGTGGCGACAAGGCGTCTCTACCGACGCTCAAATTTGATGACCACGATGACCAAACCGCGCTCAAGGATGAAGTCGAGAACTTCAAGAGCGGTGGCGTCGGAGTCATGCTCGAAGAGGAAGAGCGCCGCCTTGCCTATGTTGCGGTCACACGAGCCAAGCGCGAGCTTGCGCTCTCGGGCAGTTACTGGCAACCAATGGCGACCAAGCCTGCCGGGCCATCGTCGTTCCTTTTCCTCCTTGGTGCAAACGACCAAGCCAATTGCCTGATCGACGGCTTCGAGCCGACCTTGATGATCAACGACGAGAACCCCATGGGCAAAGACCAGCTCAAAGAAACCTGGCCCAAGCCCGCCTTCAGCGTTGGTCGCCTGGAGCAGGTCGAGCAGGCACGCGACCTGGTTCTGGCCAGTATCGAAGACGGTAGCTTTGCCGAGGCCGCGGCTTCAGCCGAGACTGCTCGAGTTCGCGAACTCTCGCACTCAATCGACCTTTTGTTGCAAGAGGCAGCTGTTCGAGCAAGTTCGACGAAAGTGGTCGACTTTCCGGTGCGCATTCCCGCATCTAACTTCAAGGCATACCTGGGCGAACTCGACAAGGTGGCCGGCGGTTTCTTGCGACCAGTGCCTAGCCAACCGTATGCCGCGTCACGTCAAGGCAACCTGTTCCACGCCTGGGTCGAGCGCACACTTTCGCCTATCGGTTTGGCAAATACCGAAGACGATGAGCCGATCGAACTCGACGACGAAGAGAACTTCTATTCGGTCGAAGAACTACAAGAAAAGTTCGCACGTTCACGTTTCGCAACTTTGCAACCAAAGCACCTCGAGCTCGAGATTCAGATATCAATTGGTAGCAACACGTTCATTTGCAAGATGGATGCCGTCTACCAAGATGGCGACAAGATTCTGATCGTCGACTGGAAGACCAACGAGCCACCTAAGGATGAGACCGACACCTATCGTCGTTCGCTGCAGCTTGCGCTCTACCGTTTCGCATATGCAAAGTACGCGCAGATTCCAATCGAAGAAGTGAACGCTGTGTTCTTCTTTGTCGGGGCAGAGCTAGAAATGGGTCCGGATCACCTGCTAGACGAGAAAGAGATTCTCGTCGAGTGGCAGAAGGTGCTCGACCAGTTGGTAGAGAAGTAACCGTTTGGCTTGGCCGCTAAGGCAAGCGACTAAAAAGTGTCGTCGTCGTGCTTCGGCGAATCAACAATGTTGATTGGCTCGGTCGCAGCGCTGTACTCGGCAAAGTCGATGACTTCGGCGTTTGCTGACTGTCCACCTAGGAACGCAGGCAGGTCGCCGTCATCCGTCTGGTAGATCAGGTCTGAAGAGTCTTCGAGGTCGTGAACCGGAGTCAGTTCGGCAACCTGCTGGTCGGTAAGACCTGGCAGCTGGCCTTCCTCGGCTGCAGCGGCAAGGTTTTGCAGTGAATTGCTGGCATCCTCGACGACCCAGTTGTCACGCATGGTGTGGCCGTGAAGCAGGTACTGCAGGTGTTGGAACTCGTTGTAGAAGGCAGCGCGTTGAGCGATCTTGGTGTCGCCGCTACCGCGAGCAATCTGGTAGCCCATCAGCACCGAAACCAAAAGGTCGTGATCTTCAGGGGCGCCTAGCCACCTAAAGTCGAGGGCCGGATCGTTGAGCTCGAGGTTGGTCCATTCGATGACGCCAGAGATTTCTTGGTTCTGCTCGAGCATGGTCTCGCCACTCAAGTTGCCGTGAATCACGGTCGGCTGGTAGCGCCACATCGCTGCATCTTCGAGCACCTGCTCCCAACGCTGCAACAGAATCGCAGGAACATGCGAAGTTTGTGCAGCGCGGTCAAGTTCGGCGGTGCGAAGTCTTAGGTTCTCTGCAACCGAGTAGTCGCGGAATCCGTTGGCGACGACTAGGTCAGGCGAAATCGAGTGCATTGCGACCAAGGCATTCGAGATGCTGATCGCGAGCGCACCGTTAACCGGAACCTTCGCAGGGATGATCTTGTTGCCATAAACCCACTTGAAAACAACAACTCGCTCGCCGACGTTGCTTCGGGTCTCGCCAAGAGTGTGAGGAATCTCGAACGGAAGCTTCGAACCAACCGATCCGACTGCCTTGAGCACGCGCATCTCGAGTTCGAGGTCGGTGCCGGCCGATGGGCTGGTCGGAATGCGGGCGATGTAGTGCAGCCCATCCTTGTCGGTCAAGATAGCCGATTCGTAACGGCCCTCACCGCCGTCAGAGTGGCCAGCCGCGTGCGCGACCTTTAAGTTGCGAACGGCGTCGGCGGCTAGCGCGGCTAAAATTAGCGGGGATTTGCCCATGCCAAAAGGCTAGACAACTTTCACCAGTTCGCCTCAATGCCACGCCTAGAAGGGTCACCATGCCAGCGCCGTTGAATTTGCCTCTGGCGCGCACTTCGCTCAGCCGAGAAGCCGACCTTCGACGTGATCAAGACCTTTTGGCTTCTCTTCGTTCGAACCCGGATGCACGCGCCGCAGTCTTGTGCGATGGAAAGTTTTTGGCCGAAGCCGATCTGGTCTCGTTGCGGTTGTTGCCGCTAACTCAATTGCTCGAGCTTGGCGATTTCGAGGCTCTGACTTATCTGGGGCAGACCACCAGCGATTCAACTGGATTGGCCGCAGGCACGTCTATTGTTTTGGTCGAGCTGGGTGCAGAGCAGGCCGAATGGGTTACCGGGCAGGCGATTGCCGACGCATGCACCTGGCTGCAGCTTCGACGCAGTGGCTTCGGCTTAAGCGACCTCGACTCGGGAATAGCAACTCAGGCATTGGCGATTAGCAACTGGCATGCGAGCCACGGTTTTTGTCCAGGCTGTGGCAATCAGACCGCAGTGGTTCAAGCCGGCTGGGTTCGTCACTGTGACTCGTGCGACAAAGACCTGTTTCCTCGAACCGACCCAGCGGTGATCGCAGCGGTCACCGATGACCAGGATCGACTCTTGCTCGGCTCGCAAGGAGTGTGGGAGTCGAATCGTTGGTCGGTGCTCGCCGGTTTTGTCGACCCTGGCGAATCGTTGAACGCTGCGGTAGCTCGCGAGATGTTCGAGGAGTCGGGCCTTCGCGTTACCGAAATTGAGTTTCAGGGTTCACAACCGTGGCCTTTCCCGTTCTCGCTGATGATGGCATTCACCGCCAAGGCATCGGGTGAGCAGCAACTTCGCCCAGACGGTTTCGAAATCGAAAGACTTCGGTGGATCACGCGCGAGCAACTTGCGGTCGAGGCGGCCGAGTTGCGATTGCCGT
This sequence comes from Actinomycetota bacterium, assembly GCA_039795455.1. Lineage (GTDB taxonomy): Bacteria > Actinomycetota > Actinomycetes > Actinomycetales > Microbacteriaceae > Rhodoluna. The sequence continues at coordinate 31,201 of JBDKLV010000056.1, read as the reverse complement.
CGAAGGTTTCGATTTCGCGTGCGTTGATTGAACAGTGGTTTGGCGCAGAACTGATTTCGCTCACCGAAATCGAGACGAGCAAATGAACGCGCAACTAGATGCCGAAGACATTCTCGAGCGACTCGATCCTGAGCAGCGCGAGGCTGCACTTTCTCTAAACGGGCCAACGTGCATCCTTGCTGGTGCGGGTTCTGGCAAGACCCGAACCATTACGCACCGCATTGCATATGGCATCGCCAAGGGGTACTACGCAGCCAATCGCGTGCTCGCGCTGACTTACACCAACCGCGCGGCCGGCGAACTGCGCCAGCGATTGCGCGACCTAGGTGCCGCCGGAGTGCAGGTAAAGACCTTCCACGCCGCGGCACTGTCGCAGCTCGAGTACTTTTGGCCGCAGTTTGCGGGGGTGCCGGCCCCGCTCGTGCTCGAGTCGAAGCTTCGATTGCTGGGTGATTGCGCCAAGAAACTTGGCATCGGGCTAGACAGTGTCGGGCTCAAAGAGCTCGCAGCCGAAATTGAGTGGCGCAAGTACTCGATGCTCTCGATGGAGCAGTATCGCGTCAAGGCCGAGACTCGGCCGGGCATTGCCAACCTGAGCATCGACCAAGTGGTCGCGCTGCAAGAGGCCTACGAAGAAGAAAAAATTCGGCTGCAGCGCCTCGACTGGGAAGACGTGATTCTGTTGACCATCGGGCTGCTGCGCGCTGAGCCGCTCGCGCTTAGCCATGTTCAGCAGCAATACCGCTTCTTCACGGTCGACGAGTACCAAGACATTTCTCCTTTGCAGCATGCACTACTCGACGTTTGGCTCGGCGATCACGACGACCTTTGCGTGGTCGGTGACCCGAACCAAACCATCTACTCGTTCACCGGTGCGACCAGCGACTTCTTGCGCAACTTTGATCAGCGCTACGACGACGCGAAGGTGGTTCAGTTAACCACCAACTACCGAAGCACGCAGAGCATCGTGAACGCGGCCAATCGAGTGGTGCGCGATAACTCACTCATGGATGCGCTCACCGCGGTTGGCGAGGTTGGCGCGCCGGTTTCGGTTACGAATTTCGATAACAACCAGGCAGAAGCTGCAGCACTCGCCGATGCAATCGCCGGCGACTTAGCTGCCGGAGTAAAACCGCACGAGATTGCGGTGCTGTATCGAGTGAACGGTCAGTCAGAAGTTTTCGAAACCGCTCTGGCCGAGCGTGGCATCGCATACCAACTTCGTGGCGGCGAGCGATTCTTCAATCGAAGTGAGATTGCTCGTGCGATGGCCGCGATCAGGGCAGAAGCGGTCACAAACTCGAACCCGAACAAATCGCTTTACGAAGCGGTATCAGATGTATGCCGTAGCCTCGGCTGGACCGCTCGCAAGCCGGATCACACGGGAGCCGAACTCGAGCGTTACGAATCACTATCGGCACTGCTCGCCATCGTCGATGAAATGCCAGAGGGTGCAACGATTGCGCAGTTCGCCGCCGAACTCGAAGAGCGAAAGCGCTCGCAGCACGAACCCCTGACTGCGTCGGTCACGCTGTCGACCATCCATGCCGCTAAGGGTCTCGAGTGGTCTGTGGTCTACCTAGTGGGCGCGGTCGAGGGTTACTTGCCGATTGGCTACGCCAGTTCCGATGCTGAAATCGCCGAGGAGCGACGCCTCTTCTATGTGGCTGTTACTCGAGCCAAGAAACGCCTAACGATTAGCTGGGCCGCAAGTGACGGTGTCTCGGGCCGCATCCGTAAGCCGTCGCGTTTTCTGTCTCTGCTCTAACCACTTGCTCTAGGCTCGGCCGCGAGCGGAGCCCAGGTGGCACCAGCAGTTTTCGCTGAACATCCAGCTCAGCTCATGGATGCCGCCGGTAGCCGAATCGAAGCGATAGCCGGTGCGGTGAAACTCGGCGGCAGTAAAGCTACCCGGCGCATCGATTCTGGCGAGCGCTAAGTGAAGGGCCATTGCGATGGCAAAGTGCTTGGCTACCGAATCGTCGAAGCGCTGATTGCTGAATAGCAGCTGGCTGTCGATAGCTATTTGCTCCGAGTCGCCGGCTGCTTGCAGACAGGTTAGACACGGAGTTATGCCGGTTTCGATGATTGGCGAGATGCTCACACCGGCCTGATCGAACAAAATCGCGATCTGCGGAACACCGAGACTCAACCAGGTGCGGTGGCTTGCCGGTCGAAACGCAGATTGGTCAATCGTTATCGCAACAGAGACTCGCTCGCGATGCCGTGGCTTTGCTTCTGCGCCGATTGTCGAACCGATGCCACTGTCGAGCAGCGCGGTGACCAGAACATCGCGCCAAGCGACCGAGTCAACAAAAACAGAATGCGACTTGCGTTGCTGAATGACCAGACTTGGTTCACCATTGATTACCGCCTGAATGCGACAGAGCTCAGCAAAGTTGCGCTCGACGAATTCGCGATCGAGATTCGCAATCGATTGATTCGGCTGAACCAGCATGGGTCGCAATCGCTCGAGTAAATCGCCAGAATCTTCGACTCCAATTTCGTTTGCAATGGTTTCGAATTGCTTCTCGGCAACACCGCGCATGAGTATTTGCACCAGACGTTGCTGCGATGGAGTCAGTGCAGCAATACGATTGGCGCCCGCGCCGCTGCCAAGTTGAAGTTCATCAGGTTTACGCCAGACCGGCATTCTCGATGGATTGATTCGCAAGACCACAGAGCAGTTCTATTGCGAAACCAAAACACCTGCCGAAATTCTGCACAGGCGTGCATCCTTGTTGGTCTATTCGTCGAGAAGTTTGCGCAGGTCGAGATCGAGTTCGTCATCCGAGTCATCGAGGCGGGCAAATAGCTGATCGGCATTGCTCAGTTCGAGTGCGGTCGGCAGCAGGTCGGGGTGTCCCCAGAGGTCGTCGCGGCGAGCGCTGCCGTATCGCTCGGTCAGTGCGGTCCAGATGGCGGAGGCCTCGCGTAGTCGACGGGGGCGCAACTGCAAGCCAATCAGCGTGCCAAAGGTTTTCTCGGCCGGTCCACCGGCGGCACGGCGACGTCGAACTGCCTCGTGAATGGCCTCGGCCTTTGGAAGCAGGGCAGTGGCCTTGGCGGTTACTGCATCGACCCAGCCCTCGATCAGAGCGAGCATGGTTTCGATCGACTCGAGGGCGGCGCGTTGTTCATCGCTGGCATCGGCTAGTAGTTCGCCATCGCGAATTGCTTCTTGCAACTGTTCAGGATGTGCGGGGTCAAAGTCGCTCGCGAGTTCGCGAACCTTCTCGTTGTCAATGTGGATGTCGCGGGCATAGGTTTGCACCTGCTGAATCACGTGATCGCGCAACCAGCGGGCGTGCTTGAACAAACCCGCGTGAGCAAGTTCGCGAATCGCAAGGTAGATGTAAACCTGATCAACCTCGACTTCGAGTTCGCGAGCGAAGGCGTCGAGGTTCTGCAAAACAAATGCCGCGCGCTGTTCGGTGAACAGAGGGAGCCCGATGTCGCCCGCACTAATTACCTCGCGCGAGAGTTCGCCAATTGCCGCTCCCAGTTGCATCGCAATCATGCTTCGACCGAGCCAGCGAACCATCGACCCGGCCTGATTGATTGCGTTGTCGTTTTCGCCACCGGCGTTTTCGTGTAGCGCCTCGGTGAGTGCCTCACCCATTCGCTCCGCAACCGGAGCCGCCAGTTGCTTGATTAAGCCAAATGCGTCTTGAACCCAAAGTTCTCGAGTCAAGAACTTCGGGTCGGTGCCACTCGCCGCAATCTCGGTTACCTGGCTCAACCAAAGCGTCGCGATGTTGACGCTCGAGTTCATTTGGCTGCGTTGTCCATCGGTGATGGCGACGGCATCCTTGCTGGCAATCGCTCGAGCCTGATCGAGGGCCAACTTCCACGTGGTCGAGCCATCGCTCGGCATCGACGAGATGAAGCTGCGAATCTGGTTCATCGCGGCGGCAAGGGCAGCGGGGTCTTTTGGTAGGCCAGCGGCCTCGGCGAATCTCTCCATGTCGGCGCCGTTCGCACCACCGGCTAGAAAATCACGCAGGAATGCCTCGAAATCGTCACCGTTTTCGGGTTTGTCGTTGGCATCACTCATAATCGCTCCTGTGCCTACGCTAATAGGCTTGGCAGGTGAAAGGCCCCCATGACCCTATTTTCAGAGCCAACTCGCAACAGCCCTAAAAAGCGCGTTGCCGGCCTGGTGTTCTTGGCGATTTTTGTACTCGCCACCGTGGGCCTCATTGTTTTGCCAACGCCATATGTAATCGAGCAACCAGGCCCGGTTGTCAACGTATTGGGCACGCACCAAACCCAAAAAGTCATCAGTGTTGACGATGCGCAGACTTACCCGACCAAGGGTGCGCTCGATCTGCTCACCGTTAGTGTCGTCGGAAGCCGCGAACACACACCGAGTTGGCCAGAGTTGTTTATGGCGTGGCTAGATCCGCAAAAAACGATTGTGCCAATCGACGAAATTTACCCAGCGAATCAAACCGTGCAGCAGAACGATGCCGAGTCGCAGGCGATGATGGAGCAGTCGCAACAGGATGCCATCTATGTGGCCCTCACCAAACTCGGCTACAAGATTCCAACTCACGTCTACGTGAGCGAAGTAAAGAAGAATGCACCGAGTTCTAAAAAGCTGGTGGCTGGCGACTATGTCGAAGCGATCAACGGTCAGGCCCCAGGCACCATCGACGGCCTTCGTGCGCTCGTCAACAAGTACGGTGACAAGGCACTTGACGTTACCGTTTCGCGCGCCGGCAAGACTTTGCACTATTCGATCTTGCCGACCCTCGACGCCGAAACTCAAAAACTTATGCTCGGCATCTTCGTTGGTTACAAGTACGACTTTCCAGTCAAAGTGAATTTGCAGCTGAGCGACATCGGTGGGCCATCGGGCGGAACCATGTTTGCCCTCGGTATCTACGACCGCCTTACTCCAGGCGCATTGACCGGCGGCGAACACATTGCTGGCACCGGCACGATTGATGCATCCGGGGAGGTTGGTCCGATTGGCGGCATTCAGCAAAAGATGTTCGGTGCTAAGAACGCCGGAGCCAAGTACTTCTTGGCTCCAGCTGAGAACTGCAACGAGGTAGTTGGCCATGTGCCAGCTGGCCTGCAGCTCTTCAAGATTTCTACCTTCGATCAGGCCCTCTCGATTGTCGATGCAATCGGCAAGCACCAAGACCTGAGCAAGTTCGCGACTTGCACCAAGTAGCTCCATCGATTTCTAATCCAAGTAACAAGTCAGAGGAAACAAATGGCTGCCACTAAAAAGAACCCGATTGCCATCTCGGTCATCATCATTGCGGCGCTGATTTTTGCCGTGATCGGGCTCAGTTCGTTCTACACCGACTGGCTCTGGTATGACCAGCTTGGCTTCGCCTCTGTCTTCACCACACAGGTAAAGGGTCAGTTTTTTGGCTTCGTCATCGGTGCGACTGTCGCTGCAGCAGTGACTTGGTTCGCCATTTGGCTGGCTACTCGCACCCGACCTATTTATGTGCAGACCCAGGCAACTTCGCCAGCAGAGGCCTATCGTCAACTGCTCGAACGAACCAAGAACTTCTGGCAGGTGTTCGTGCCGATTCTTGCCGCACTCATCGGCGGCGGGTACGCCGCAAGCAAATGGCAGGTGGCAGCGGCATTCGCAAACCACACCTACACCGGGCAGACCGATGCCCAGTTTGGTCTCGACATTGGCTTCTACCTGTTTGATCTGCCTTTCTATAGCGCACTGACCGGCTTCTTGACCGCACTGAGTTTGGTAGCGGTCTTGGCGGCAGCGGGCATCCATGGTTTGTTTGGCGCATTCAAGTTCGTTGGTCGCAAGGCGAATTTGACCAAGGCGGCACGTCTGCAGATTTCGATCTGGGCAGCGATCTTTGTGGCCCTTCAGGGTGTGGCGCTATGGCTCGACCAGTACGCCACTATGACCAGCGACAGTGGCCTGTTCACCGGTGCCACTTACACCGATGTTCACGCAGCAATTCCTGCATTCGAAATTCTTTCTCTCATTGCACTGCTCACCGCAGTGCTGTTCTTAGTCGTTGCCATCACCGCCAAGTGGCGACTAGCTCTGGTCTCGACGGGTTTGTTCGTGGTCACCGCGGTTCTGCTCGCAGGCGTATTCCCTTGGGGCATGCAGACCTTCGTGGTCGTACCTAACGAACGCAGCTACGAGGCCGAGTACATCAAGCGAAACATCGATGCCACTCTCAAGGCATACGGCCTCGACAACATTCAAACTGTCGACTATCAGGCAAAGACCGAAGCCGATGCTGCTCAGCTTCGCGCCGACGCATCGACCACTGCGAACATTCGCATCATCGACCCGACTCTGGTCGCCGATGCGTTTAAGCAGTTGCAACAGGTTCAGCAGTACTACAGCTTTAACACTCGTCTCGATGTCGATCGCTACAGCATCGATGGCAAGACTCAAGACACTGTCATCGCGGTTCGCGAGCTAAACCAGTCTGGTCTTGGCACTTCCCAGTCCTGGTATAACAACGTGATTGTTTACACCCACGGATACGGCGTAGTCGCCGCCTACGGAAACCAGTCGAGTAGCGACGGTCAGCCGGTGTTTTTGCAAAGCGGTATTCCTAACCAGGGCGCCCTCGGCACCTTTGAACCGCGCGTCTACTTTGGGGAGGAGTCACCTGACTACTCGATCGTTGGAGCCGCAGGAAAGCAGCAACGTGAGCTCGACTATCCGAGTGCTGGCAGTGGTGCTGTTGCCCAGTACACCTTCAATGGCAACGGTGGCCCGACGCTAAACGGTTGGATCAACCGCATTGCCTATGCCATCAAGTTCCAGAGCGAGCAGATTCTGCTCAGCGATGCCATCTCAGACAAGTCGCAGATTCTTTACGACCGCAACCCTTTGCAGCGCGTAAAGAAGGCGGCTCCCTACCTAACCCTCGACAGCGATGCCTACCCGGCCATCATCGACGGACGCATCAAGTGGATTGTCGATGGGTACACCACCAGCGCGAACTACCCGTACGCGAGTGCCGAGCAATACGGCAACGCGATTTCTGACTCAACTTCAGACCACAGCTACAACGGTTCTCAAATCAATTACATTCGCAACTCGGTGAAGGCAACTGTCGACGCCTACGACGGTTCGGTCACTCTCTATGCCTGGGATTCGAATGACCCAGTGCTCAAGACCTGGCAGAAGATTTACCCAAACACCATCAAGCCTGTTTCTCAGATGAGCGCAGCGCTCCTAAGTCACGTTCGTTACCCGGCAGATCTGTTCAAGATTCAGCGCGGCATCCTTGGTAAATATCACGTCACCGATGCGAACACTTTCTATTCGCAATCAGACGGATGGATGACTCCGAACGACCCAACCTCAGATGTCACCGCAAACTCGACCGGCATGGCATCGAGCAGCACGGCCCAACCTCCGTACTACCTGAGCATGAAGTTGCCAAACTCGAGCACCACCGACTTCTCGCTGTATACGACATTCATTCCGCAGTCGACCACCGAGCAGAGCCGAAACGTTCTGCGCGGCTACCTGGTTGCCAACAGCGATGCCGGTTCGACCGCAGGCCAGGTAAGCGCCAACTACGGCAAGCTCACCTTGCTCGCGGTACCCAAGTCGCTCAACATCGCCGGCCCGGGTATGGTGCAAAACAACTTCAACTCAGACAGCGATGTCTCCAAGTTGCTCAACATTTTGCGTGCCGGCTCAACCTCGGTACTTTACGGAAACCTGTTGACACTGCCGGTTGGCGGCGGTCTGCTCTATGTGCAGCCGGTCTACGTCAAGTCGACGGGCGAGACCAGTTATCCGTTGCTAAAGAAAGTCTTGGTCGCGTTCGGTGATCGCATCGCGTTTGAAGACACTTTGAATGCCGCGCTCGACACGTTGTTCGGTGGAGCAGTTGTTACTCCAACGCCAACGCCTGGCAGTGATGGCGGTGCGACCACCGGCACAGTTTCGGCGCAACTCAAGGCACAACTGGCAATCGCAAGTCAGGCAATGAAAGACAAGGCTGCGGCTTTGGCGTCTGGTGACTGGACTGCATACGGCAAGGCCGATGCACGACTGAAGGCTGCAATCGAGGCAATGCTCAAGCTGACCAAGTAGGTCGCCATTGAGCGTTGCCCCTTTGCGTGCTACACTCAAAACTTCGCCGCGGGGTGGAGCAGTTCGGTAGCTCGCCGGGCTCATAACCCGGAGGTCGTAGGTTCAAATCCTGCCCCCGCAACCAATGAAAACCCAGTCAGCTCCGACTGGGTTTTTCGCATATGTGGAAAACTTCGGCATGCCGATTCGAGACTTTCTAGATTCTTCTCGTGCGCAAGTTTTCGCTGGTGACGGCCTTGGTTCTGGTGCTGCAAATCCCATTTGCAAACGCCGCTCAGGCCGCATGCACATCGACGGCAACCCTGTCGTCGAGTGCAGTGACCCTGTGTATCAGTGCCGGTAATACCTCGATAACCCCCTCGTCGAGCACTAAGACCGTCACCAGCGTGCGCACGCCAAGCAAGGCCGTCGTTGTTGTACCGACCTGCACCGTTTCGGTGCTCAGCCAGCTATCGCTCGCATCGGCGCTAGCTAATAACTGCCTTAAGGCAACCACCGTGATCGCAAACAATGCGACCGTTACGAAAGTCACGACAAAGCCCGCGACGGCAACGATTAGCCTGGCTACCGACTCCGCGGCCTTTAGCCCGAGCGCATTTCAGATCTTTAGCGATCAATTGAGTTACACGGTGGGGCAGAGCGCATTGCTCTCGACGAACGTTGCCACGCAACTTCGCGATGCCACACTTCTCGGTGGCCCAGCCCAGGTCAAATTCGTTCCCACCAATTTCCGCTGGATGCTCGACGGCACGAACTTCGCCAGTCAACCGTTTGCGGCAGCCGCGGTATCAAGCTCCGGACTGCATCGAGTCACGCTCGAGGTCGACTTTGCGGTGTCTTACCGGCTCGACTTGGTGAGCCCATTTACCGCTGTCGGCCTGATCGCTGGCGTGGCCAGCACCTCGTTCACGGCCAACGTGCCAGCACCTTTACCTAAAGCGGTGCCGCATTTGGTTGCGGCAACCTGCGCAGAACATCCGAGCGCTTATCGCTGTTAGCCGGTTGTCAGTTTGCTTTCATAAACTATTCAGGTTTGGTTGCGATTCTTTTCGCGCAATCCAAGCTTGAGAGGGATAAAAGTGAACGACCAGAACCAACAGTTCCTTTATGTAACTAACGTCTCGAACCCAGAGCCAGCTAAGCGCACGCTGAAGCAGCGTCTGCTCGCTAAGCGTGGCCTGCTCAGCACCACCGCCGGCGTCACGTTGGCTGCAGTGGTTTGCTCTGGCGTAAGTGCCGGGGTCGCGATTCTTGCTTACGACTACATCAAGACCCCAAGCCCAGTCGTGGTCAACAATGCGAGCAGCGTCACCTGGGTGAGCGGTGCGGTGGCGGTTGCCGAACCTTCGGTTGTAACCATCTCGGTGTCGAGCGGATCTAGCGGCGGAAATGGTTCAGGCGAATTTCTCACCGAGGATGGCTACATCCTTACAAATAATCACGTCGTCACTCTCGATGGGCAGTCGGCTTCGGGTGCCATCGAAGTAAAGACCTACGACGGCAAAATCTTTCAAGCAAAGTTAGTCGGCAGCGACCCGACCAACGACCTTGCCGTGATCAAGATTGATGCGAAAACGACTTTTACTCCGATCAAGTTCGCCGACAGCGACAAGCTAAACGTCGGTGACTCGGTGGTTGCAATCGGAGCACCACTTGGTCTTGAGAACACCGTCACTCAGGGCATCATCTCGGCGCTGAATCGAACTATCCAGGTTCAGTCTTCCGCCGTGACCAGTCAGTCTGGCCAGGGTGGACTTCAGTTGCTCAATGGTCAGCAGACCAGCGCGGGCAATGTCGTGAACCTCGATGTGATTCAGACCGATGCCGCAATCAACCCAGGCAACTCAGGTGGTGCGCTAATCAATCAACAGGGCGAACTCATTGGTGTCAACTGTGCAATTGCGTCGGCGGGTAGCAACGTGCTTGGCGGACAGTCGGGCAGCATCGGTGTTGGTTTTGCAATTCCTGCAAACACCGCACTTCGCATTGCCCAAGAAATCATGAAGACCGGCAAGGCAAGTCACGGTTTGCTTGGAGCGATGGTCTCTGACTCGACCAACTCCAACAACAGTGCTTCGTTCACAGTTGGTGCATTGGTGCAGTCGGTAACCGCCGGATCGGCAGCCGACAAGGGTGGTATCAAGGCCAAAGACATCATTGTCAGATTCAACGATCGCACCATTAGCTCGTCTGCCGAATTGCTAGCCGCAGTTCGTCAGCAGCCAGCCGGCGCCAAGGTAAGCATCACTGTGAATCGCGGTGGAACCGAGCAAACCCTGTCGGTTACCCTTGGCGATGCAGCGAACCTAAAGAACTAAGGTCAGAAACATGAACGAGCTAGATCAGCAGCCAGCCATCGACGGTGGCGTGCTTATTGAAGAGCGCGTTCAGAATCTTGAGCCAGGCGACCACGAGCGTTACTCGCACTATGTGCGCAAAGAGAAGATCGTCGAATCTGCCGTTCTTGGCACTCCGGTGATTGCCCTTTGTGGCAAGGTGTGGGTGCCGTCTCGCGACCCGCAGAAGTTTCCGGTTTGCCCTGAGTGCAAGGCGATTCACGACGAACTGCCACGCGGAGACGAACCCGAGCAGTAAACGGCCTGCGGATAAACTGACTCCGTGAACGACGCACCGATTGGCATCTTCGACTCAGGAGTCGGCGGTCTTACCGTCGCCAGAGCGATCATTGACCAACTGCCAAACGAATCGATCGTCTATTTGGGCGACACCGCCAATTCGCCTTACGGCACCAAGAGCATCCCTGAGGTTCGCGAACTCGCGCTTTCGGTAATGGATCGCCTGGTCGACGAAGGCGTCAAACTTTTGGTAATCGCCTGCAATACCGCATCGGCTGCCGTGCTTCGCGATGCACGCGAGCGATACACCGAAGGCCGAGGCATACCAGTGCTCGAGGTAATCCAGCCAGCCGTTCGTCGCGCCGTAGCGGCAACGCGCAACCGGCGTGTTGGTGTGATTGGAACTAACGCGACCATCACTTCACGTTCATACGACGACGCATTTGCCGCCGCCGTCGACCTGCAGATCACCAGCGTTGCTTGCCCTGCCTTTGTCGAATACGTGGAGCGTGGTGTGACCTCGGGTCGCGAGCTCTTGCAGATCGCCGAGCAATATTTGCGACCAATCAAGGATGCTGGCGTCGACACCTTGGTGCTGGGCTGCACGCATTACCCGCTGCTCACCGGTGCCCTCGGTTATGTCATGGGTGAAGACGTCACTTTGGTGTCGAGCGCCGAAGAGACTGCCAAGGATGTCTACCGCACCCTGGTGGCGCACGACCTGTTACGTGTCGCAGGCGATGCGCCGTCATTGCGTTTTCAGGCAACTGGAGATGCCAAGAGTTTCGAAGTTTTGGCCCGAAGGTTTCTCGGCCCAGAAGTTGTCAACGTAGAGAAGGTAAACCGATGACCCGTGTCGACGGCCGCGCAGCAAACGAACTTCGCAAGATCACAATCGAACGTGGTTGGAGCGAGCACGCCGAGGGCTCGGCACTGATTAGTTTCGGTTCAACTCGAGTGCTCTGCACCGCATCGTTCACATCTGGCGTGCCTCGCTGGAAGGTCGGCTCGGGTGAGGGTTGGGTCACTGCCGAGTACGCAATGTTGCCGCGCGCAACTCACGACCGCAGCGACCGCGAATCGATCAAGGGCAAGGTCGGTGGCCGCACGCACGAGATTTCGCGACTCATCGGTCGCTCTCTTCGCGCCATTGTCGACATCAAAGAGCTCGGCGAAAACACCATCGTGATTGACTGCGACGTTTTGCAGGCCGATGGCGGCACTCGCACTGCGGCAATCACCGGCGCCTACGTCGCGTTGCACGATGCCATCGAGTGGGCACGCGAAAAGAAGTTGATCCCAGCCAAGGCTCAGCCACTAAGTGATTCGGTAGCAGCAGTATCGGTCGGCATCATCGATGGCGTTCCTATGCTTGATCTTCAATACACCGAGGATGTGCGTGCCGAGACCGACATGAACGTAGTGGTTACTGGCCGAGGAGCATTCGTCGAGGTGCAGGGCACCGCCGAAGGTGCTCCGTTTGACCGCGATGAACTCAATCGACTGCTCGACATTGCACTTGAGGGTACGGCCAAGCTCACCGAAATTCAGAAGGCTTCGGTCGCCGGCTAATGAAACTTGTTCTGGCCACGCACAACGCCGGAAAGGTCGCCGAACTGCGAGCCATTCTCGAACCGGCAGTGCCCGGGCTTGAGCTGGTTGGCTACGACGGGCCTGAGCCAATCGAAGATGGCACCAGCTACCTAGAGAACGCACTGATCAAGGCGCGAGCGGCGGCCAAGCACACCGGCCTTCCGGCACTCGCCGACGACAGCGGTCTCGCGGTTGAAATTCTTGGCGGCTCACCAGGCATCTTCACTGCGGTTTGGTCGGGCACTAAAGACAACGTCGCTAATCGTCGGCTGCTGTTGAAGCAACTCGAGCACATTGCTCCCGAGCATCGCGCGGCTGCATTCGTCTGCACCCTTGCGCTCGTCGATGAAGACGGCGAGCAAAGTTTCACCGGCGTTTGGCCAGGCTCGATTGCATTCGAAGAAGCCGGTGAACACGGCCACGGTTACGATCCCGTTTTTGTTCCAGAAGGATTTGAAATTACTGCAGCGCAGCTAGAGCCAGAGATTAAGAATGCACTTAGTCACCGTGCATCCGCGTTGTCTCAACTCATCGAGTTTTTGAACGCTCGCGTCTAGCTTTCACGTACTCGGTAATCAACGGGATGGTCGAAAGCACCAAGAACACAATGGTCACGATTTCGACGTGGTCTCTGAAAATCGCAAACTGGCCGAGCCCTGCACCGAGCAGGGTCACGCCGTTGCTCCAAAGCAAAACGCCGACTGCGTTGTAGCGCAGATACCGGTTGTAGCTCATCTCGCCGACGCCTGCGGCAATCGGAATGAACGTGCGCATCACCGGAACAAAGTGAGCAAGGATGATCGCCTTCGCGCCGTAGCGCTCGAAGAATGCGTGTGCACGGTCAACGTTCTCGTGCTTGAAGAACTTTGAGTCTGGACGCTTAAAGATTGCGGGGCCAACCTTACGACCAAGCCAATAACCGGTCTGGTCGCCCAACCAAGCCGAACCGGCAAATAGCAGTAGCGCCGCCCAGAGCGGAAAGTTGATGCCGCCGGTCGCCAGCGCCAGGCCGGTAGGAAAGAGGATGGTGTCGCCAGGCAAGAAGAAGCCGAACAGCAGCCCGGTCTCGGCAAATAGCAGCCCGCAGACAATCAAAATGAAGACTGGGCCGTAGGTGTCGATTAGCGATGCGACATCGATGTTTAGTACTGCGTTATGAATCACGCGCCCCTAGCAGGAATCGAACCTGCGCACCCGCCTCCGGAGAGCGGCGCTCTATCCCCTGAGCTATAGGGGCTCTGGTAGTCAAAGTTTATGCTGTTGCCATGGCACTTAGGTTGGCTGGTCAGTGGGTCTGGGACTCTTGGTTCGTTCGCGATGGCGAAACCGTACACGCGTTTTATTTGCAAGCATCTCGCGCTCTGCAAAACCCAGATCGTCGTCACCGCAATGTGAGTGTTGGTCACGCAATCTCGACCGACCTTCGCAACTGGACAGTGGTCGCCGACGCACTAGCAATATCTGATTCGCCTGCGTTCGACAGCTACACCACCTGGACCGGTTCAATAGTGCGCGATGGTGACATTTGGTACATGTTCTACACCGGCACCTCGCGCGAAGATATGGGTCACGTTCAGTCAGTCGGCCTCGCAACCTCAAATGACTTGATGACTTGGACCAAGCACTCGAGCGAAGCGATCTTGCGTGCCGATGCGCGTTGGTACGCGAAGCTCGATTTGAATAACTGGCACGACGAAGCGTTTCGTGATCCTTGGGTATTCAAATTCAACGACAGCGACGACACCTGGCACATGCTGATCACCACTCGAGCGAATTCTGTTGACCCACTCTTCGGAGGCGTGATGGGCCACGCAACTTCGAAAGATTTAATTCACTGGGATGCTCAACCGCCGTTGAGCGCACCCGGCCAGGGATTCGGCGAAACCGAAGTTTTCCAATTCGAAATCGTCGATGGCGTGCCGATCATTTTGTTCTGCTGTAGCAATCTATGGATTTCTGCCGAACGCAAAGCACGCGGTGAGGGAGGGGTCTACTCGTTACCCGTAGCTGCCGACTTGAGCGATGTCGACTTCACGCGTTCGGTTTGGTTCGACGCTCCAGAACTCTACGCATCGAGGTTAGTCCAGGGTGCCGATGGTCGCTGGAACCTCATCGGTTTCGTGAATATGGTCGACGGTCAGTTCGTTGGGGAGCTTTCTGACCCGATTCCGGTTACCGCAGACCCTGTTCGAGGGCTCGTTCGCCGCTAATTCCAAGTCAGTGCCCCTAAAAATAAGGGGACTGGGCCTGTTTAGGTATCCCCGCAAATTTCTGTAAGCGTTTCCAAACTGTTACCAAAACTGAGGGTTTGTCAGGGGTAGGTCAAATTAGAGTTTGGATTGCGCGCATCTGCAGATCTGTCAGTTGCGTTCCACTGAAAGGAAAATTCATGAAAGCAAAGCGTTTCCTCGCCCTTGCAGCTATTGCAGCTGTATCGGCCGCAGCGCTAACCGGCTGTGCAGCCGGCAAGCCTGCTGGTGACGGAAAGGTAACCATCTTCGGTGGTTACGGTGAAGTACAGGCAAAGGCATTCCAGGCTGAGCTTGACAACTGGAGCAAGACCTCGGGCATTCAGGTGACCTTCACCTCGCTCGCGTCGTTCGACACTGACATCAAGGCAAAGATTGCTGCTGGCCAGGAGCCAGACATCGCAATGTGGCCTCAGCCAGGTGGTCTGCTAGACCAGAGCGCAAACCTTCTTCCACTAAGCGACGTCACTGACATCGCTCCAGTGCAGAAGACCTTGGTTCCTGGTTGGGACACCTTGGCTCAGAAGGACGGAAAGATCTACGGTCTTCCTGTTTCGGCTAACGTCAAGACTCTTGTGTTCTACAACCCATCAGAGTTCACCAAGCACGGTTACACCGTTCCTACCACTGACGACGAGCTAACCGCTTTGATCGAGAAGATCAAGGCTGACGGTTCGGGTTACCCATTCTGTGCAGGTATCGAGTCGGGCGGCGCAACTGGTTGGCCAATCACCGACTGGATCGAGCAGTACGTGCTTGACTACAACGGCGTTGCTAAGTACAACGACTGGATCTCGGGCAAGCTAACCTTCGACAGCCCAGAAGTTACCAAGGCAGCTGACAAGGTTGCTTCGATGCTTCTAACCGCTGGCAACGTCAACGGTGGCGGCAAGTCGATGGCTACCGACAACTTCGGTGACACCAAGCCTCTATTCGAGACCGGTGGCAAGGCCAAGGGTGAGTGCTTCATGCTTCGCCAGGGTTCGTTCATCACTGACTTCTTCCCAGACAACATCAAGGCAGAGCTAGCTGCTGGTGACTACACTCACGCGAGCGTATTCCCACTTCCTGCTCCTGCTGACGGTCAGGCTGGCGTTCTCGGTGGTGGAGACCTAGCAGCTGCATTCCACAACGATGCAGACGTAGCTAAGGTTCTTGACTTCATCCTGAGCGACAAGGTCGGTACCTTGATGGCTTCGCAGTCGTCGTTCGTATCGCCTCACGCAACCTTCGACACCTCGCTATACCCAAACAGCCTTACCAAGACTGTTGGTGAGACCATGGCCAAGGCAGCTGTCTTCGGCTTCGACGGATCAGACCGCATGCCTGCTGACGTAAACGCTCAGTTCTGGCTATCGGGCACTGACTGGGTCTCGGGCAAGGTTGACTGGGCTACTGCAGCCGCAGCAATTCAGGCTAAGTACCCAACTAACTAAGGCCTAAACCTTAGAAGTTGAAAATCTGGTGGTGGGGCTCAGCCCCACCACCAGATTTCTCTAACCCCTTTATCCACTTACACTTCAAACAAGCGAACGATGGAGTTTGAACATGAGTGACATTCTCTTTGGTATCGGTGCGATCCTCCTTGGCATCGCCGGCAGCTACGGAATCTTCTGGCTGCTCGACCGACTCACTCGATTCCTGCCGGAAAAGTTGCAGGAGAAGCTCCGCGTATTTTCTTTCGTGCTTCCGGCAGCGACCTTGCTCGTCTTGGTTTCGCTAGTGCCGTTGATCATCACGATCATTCAGTCTTTCCAAGACAAGGCCTCAGTCAACTGGGTCGGTTTCAAGAACTACACAAAGTTGTTCACTGACCCAACCTTCCTCGACATTTTGCTCAACAACTTCTTGTGGGTGGCATTCGTTCCGGTCATCACGGTGGTCAGCGGTTTGGTTTTCGCCACCCTCACCAACGGTGTCGGTCGTTACCGCGAACGCATTTTCAAGTCGCTCATCTTTATGCCAATGTCGATTTCGTTTGTATCGGCAGCGACCATCTGGAAGTTTGCCTATTACTACCCACCTCCAGGCCGGCCTAAGACCGGTCTGATCAACGCGATCATCGAAGGCCTTGGCGGAACCGCACAGCCGCTGCTCGCAACCGATACCTGGCGCCTCAACTCGTTCTTGCTGATGATCATCGTGATTTGGCTAAACGCCGGTTTCTCGATGATGTTGCTCTCGGCAGCTATCAAGGCCGTGCCAGAAGAGACCATCGAAGCAGCTCGCCTCGATGGAGCAGGTGGTCTTGCAATCTTCTTCAGAGTCATCGTTCCGCAGATTCGCGGCACCATCGTTTCGGTTTTGATTACCGTCATCATCGGAACCATGAAGATTTTCGACATCGTTCTAGCAATGACGGGCGGTAACTTCACCACCTCGGTGCTCGGCTTCGAGTTCTACCGTCAGTACTTTGTGAACACCGATGCCGGTTCGGCTGCGGCGGTTATCACCGTGCTTTGTATTTTGATCGCGCCACTGATGTGGTTGCAGGTTCGCACCGTTCGTCACCAGCAGGAGATGGCATAGTGAAGATTCTTAACTGGCTCAAGTCACAGCGCTTCGGCACAACCCTGTTGCTCATCTTCTTGGTGGGCATCTGGTCTGCGCCAACCATAGGTCTGTTCCTAACCTCCATTCGCTCGAAGGACTTGTCCGAGAGCTCGGGCTGGTGGGATGCAATCTTCAACCCTGGTGGCCAGGTTTGGACTCTGCAGCCTTATCAGAACGCACTCGACAGCGGCATGCTGACATCTTTGTTGAACACTGCAATCATCTCGATTCCGGCAACCGTACTTCCGCTGCTCATTGCAGCCAATGCTGCGTATGCGTTTACCTTTATTCAATTCAAGGGCCGCGAGGTTATCTTCGCTTCGCTTGTAGCGCTCATGGTCTTGCCATTGCAGGCTTCGCTCATCCCTGTGCTCAAGGGCATGGTTTGGGTAAAGAGAAACCTCGGCATCGAGCTAATCGGTAACTACCCGGCAGCCTGGATCGTGCACTCGGCGTTCGCATTGCCGCTGTGTATTTACATCTTGCGTAATTACATGCTGACCTTGCCACCATCGCTAATCGAGGCGGCTCGCATCGACGGCGCTAGCTACTTCCAGATTTTCTGGCGCTTGGTTTTCCCAATGTCGATTCCAGCAATTGCATCGTTTGCAATCTTCCAGTTCCTCTGGGTCTGGAATGACTACCTGATCGCTTTCATCTTCGTCGGAGAGCAAAAGGCGACCATGACATACAAGTTGCTGCGCCTGATGGGGCAGTACGGTCAGGGGTGGCAAGACGTAGCTGCTGGTTCGTTCATCGCACTGATCGTTCCGCTAGCCGTGTTCTTCGGCTTGCAGCGTTACTTCGTTCGCGGCCTCACCGCCGGTGCCGTCAAGTAACAATCAGATTCGAGCAAAGGGCGGCAGGCTACCTGTCGCCCTTTCTCATTAGAAAGTAGAATTGAGCCTAAATTCGGCTCTTTCAAGGATTCCCCGTGACCCCAGAAGCACTCAGCGACGCCATCGTGCGCACCCTGGCCAAACTCGTGGCCGACGGTCTGCTGCCGGCTGCTGAGCTGCCGACTTCTGTCGTGGTCGAACGCCCTAAGAGCCGCGACCACGGAGACTGGGCCACCAACGTGGCCATGCAGCACGCTGGCAAGTTCGGTCTAAAGCCTCGCGAGCTGGCCGATGCCTTGGCAGCGGCGCTGGTTTCGGTCGATGGCATCACCAAGATCGACGTGGCTGGCCCTGGCTTTATCAACATCACCCTCGACGCCGCATCGGCTGGTGAGCTTGCCCGCACCATCGTCGAGGTTGGCGGCAGTTACGGCAACTCGATCGAGCTGGCCGGCATTCGCGCCAACCTAGAGTTCGTCTCGGCTAACCCAACCGGCCCGATGCACCTCGGTGGCACTCGCTGGGCCGCCGTGGGTGACTCGCTGGCGCGCATCCTTGAATCGCAGGGAGCCGAAGTTACTCGCGAGTACTACTTCAACGATCACGGTGCCCAGATCGACCGCTTCGCTCGTTCGCTCTTGGCCGCCGCCCGCAAGCAGCCAGCGCCAGAGGATGGCTACGCCGGCGCATACATCAACGAGATTGCCGACCGCGTACTTGCCGAAACGGCAGAAGACATTTTGGCGCTGAGCGACGAGGTCGCCCAAGAGAAGTTCCGCAAGGCCGGAGTCGACCTAATGTTCGACGAGATCAAGCAATCGCTGCATGACTTTGGTGTCGACTTCGATGTGTTCTTCCACGAGAACTCGCTCTACGAATCGGGTGCTGTCGAGAAGGCAATCGACAAGCTGTCAACTCTCGGGCACATGTTCGAGGCAGACGGTGCAACCTGGTTGCGCACTACAGAATTCGGTGACGAGAAAGATCGCGTCGTCATCAAGGCCGATGGCGATCACGCTTACATCGCCGGCGACCTTGCCTATTACCTCGACAAGCGCAGCCGTGGTTTTGATCGTTGTATCTACATGCTGGGCGCAGATCACCACGGTTACATCGGCCGCATGATGGCAATGTGTGCTGCATTTGGCGATGAGCCTGGCGTAAACCTCGAGATTCTCATCGGCCAAATGGTGAACCTGGTCAAGGATGGCCAGCCGGTTCGCATGTCGAAGCGTGCAGGCACTGTCGTCACCATGGAAGACCTGGTCGGTTACGTCGGTGTCAATGCCGCCCGTTACGCACTGACTCGTTCGTCGATCAACTCGTCGCTCGACATCGATCTTGAGTTGCTCGCCAAAAAGACCAACGACAACCCGGTCTTCTACGTTCAGTACGCACACGCTCGTACCAAGCAGGTTGCTAACAACGCCGCCAGCCTGGGCGTAGACATGTCGAGCTTCGACCCGGCTCTCCTGTCGCACGACACCGAAGGCGAGCTGCTTGCCAAGCTAAGCGAGATGCCTCGCGTGGTAGCCGGCGCTGCCAGCGAGCGTGAGCCACACCGAGTCGCACGTTACCTAGAAGAAGTAGCGGCGGCTTATCACCGCTGGTACGACAACTGCCGCGTCACTCCGCTATCTGGCGGCGATGTGGAACCTGTTCACCGCACCCGACTCTGGCTCAATGAAGCCGCTGGGGTAGTGCTTCGCAATGGTCTAGCGCTACTCGGCGTCAGCGCCCCAGAGAGGATGTAGCCGTGCAGACACAGTTCATTCCCGATTGGCTAAAGCAGCCAACCGACGTCAATGCAATCGACGCAAAAGTTTGGCCTACCAATCTGCACCGAGCATCTTCTGGCGAGGTAGAGATTGGCGGAGTTGCGGCTCGCAGTTTGGTGGCCGAATTCGGTTCACCGCTATATGTGATTGACGAAGATGACTTTCGCTCGCGAGCGCTGACGGTCAAGGCTGCATTCGAGAACGCAGCAAAATCTATCGGCACCTCGGCCAAGGTTTACTACGCAAGCAAGGTTCTGCTCACCACCGAAATCGCCCACTGGATCAAAGAACTCGGATTGAACATCGATGTTGCCACCGGCGGCGAGTTCGCAGTTGCCATGGCCGGCGGCATCGAGCCTTCGCGCATTGGTTTTCACGGCAACAACAAGTCGACTCGCGAAATCGCTCGCGCGGTTTCTGCGGGTGTCGGTGCGATTGTTATCGACAGCGAAGTTGAGATCGAAAGAGTTGCTGCTGCCGCGGCTGCGCAAGACAAGATTCAACGAGTACGACTCCGTGTGAACACCGGCGTACACGCAAGCACTCACGATTACTTGGCAACCGCGCGCGACGACCAAAAGTTCGGGGTCTCTCTGCTCGATGCCGCAGAACTAGTAGCCAAGATTCGCAGTTACTCTCATCTTGAATTCATCGGGCTGCACTCGCACATCGGCTCACAGATCTATGCAACCGACGGTTTCATAGAGGCGGTGCGCCGAACCATGAAACTACACAAGGAGCTCAGCGCAATTGCTCCGATTGCCGAACTCAATCTGGGTGGCGGATTCGGAGTCGCCTACAAGCCAGGCGACTCGGCACCGAGCGCGACCGAGTTCGCCGAAGCCATTGCCGTTGCGGTCAAGGTCGAGTGTCACAAACTTGGTATCGAGGTGCCCGTCTTGGCATTCGAGCCTGGCCGCGCAATCGCAGCCAATGCAGGCATCACCCTTTACACGGTTGGCACCATCAAGGATGTCGCGCTCAGCGAATTCGGTACCGCTGCTGTGCGCAAGTACGTCTCGGTCGACGGCGGCATGAGTGACAACGCTCGAACCGCGCTCTACGAAGCCGACTACCACACCATCATCGCCTCGCGCGCATCTGCCGCAGCACCAGCCGTCGCCCGCGTGGTCGGCAAGCACTGCGAGTCTGGCGACATCGTCGTCAACTACGACTACCTGCCAGCCGATGTGACTAGCGGAGACATGCTTGCCGTCGCAGCCACGGGTGCCTACTGCTACTCGCTGTCGAGCAACTACAACTTGGTGACCAAGCCGGCGATGGTTGCCGTGTCGGCAGGCAAGGCACGTCTCGTGCTTCGCGCCGAAACCGAGGCAGACTTGTTTACTAGGGATGTCCGCTACCAAGCGGATGGAAACGGATAAATCGTGATCGAGTATCGACCACTCAAAATCGCATTGCTGGGGGCTGGCTCGGTCGGTGCTCAGGTTGCGCGCCTGCTGACCGAAAACAAATCTGAGCTTGCTGCTCGCGTCGGGGCAGAACTCGAACTCATCGGCATTTTGGTTCGCGACGAGAAGGCAAAGCGCGCCGACGGCGTTCCCGCAGAACTAATCACCACCGATGCCGAGAAACTTATTCTCGGGGCCGACATCGTTATCGAGGTCATGGGTGGCATTGAACCCGCTCGCAGTTACATTCTTCAGGCGCTTAACTCGGGCAGCGATGTCATCACCGCCAACAAGGCGCTGCTTGCAACTCACGGCACCGAACTCTTCGACACCGCCGAGCAGGTTGGCGCACAGCTTTACTTTGAGGCAGCGGTTGCCGCGGCTATTCCTATCATCCGTCCGCTGCGTGAATCGCTCGCGGGCGATAAGGTCAACCGAGTCATGGGAATCGTGAACGGTTCGACCAACTACATCCTTGATCGCATGGATACCGCAGGCATCACTCTCGAAGCCGCGATGAGCGAAGCGACCGAACTCGGTTACCTCGAAGCAGACCCGACTCTCGATGTCGAGGGTTACGATGCCGCGCAGAAGGCTGCAATTCTTGCGTACCTCGCGTTCCACACCGAAGTGCCAATCGAGAAGGTGCACCGCGAAGGAATAACTCAGATCACTCCAGCGCTGATGGCTGCTGCCAAGCGCGACGGCAACGTAATCAAGTTGCTGGCAATCGCTGAGCGCATCAACGCCGACAAGTACGGCGAAGAAGGCGTTTCGGTTCGCGTTTACCCAACCCTGCTGCCACAGTCGCACCCACTGGCTTCGGTTCGTGGCGCGTTCAATGCGGTATTCGTCGAGGCTGAGGCTGCAGGGCAACTCATGTTTTACGGCGCAGGTGCCGGTGGTACTCAGACCGCAAGCGCTATCCTGGGCGATCTGGTTAGCGCCGCCAAGCGTCACGTCGCCGGTGGTCCTGGTCTTGCCGATTCGGTGCACGCCAACTTGCCGGTTCTGCCAATCGATCGCATTTACACTCGCTACCAGATCACCCTCGAGGCCAATGACCAGCCTGGTGTTCTTGCGACAATCGCAAACATCTTTGCTGCTAACGAAGTTTCTATCGAATTCGTTGAGCAGTACCCAACCCCTGGTCGCAAGACCGCAAACCTTGAGGTTGGAACCCACGAAGCCACCGAGGCAGCTTTGTCTGCAGTGGTAAACGCTCTCGCCGCCAGTGACGCCGTCGAGTCAATCACTTCTGTAATCCGACTAGAGGGAATCTAATGGCACACCAGTGGCGCGGAGTAATTCGCGAGTACTTCGATCGACTAGACATTTCGAGCGACAACCCAATCATCACTCTTGGCGAAGGCGGCACTCCACTCATCGAGGCACCTGCGCTCGCCAAGTTGGTTGGCGCCGAGCGCGTTCTTCTCAAGTTCGAAGGTATGAACCCAACCGGTTCGTTCAAAGACCGCGGCATGACCATGGCAGTTTCGAAGGCTGTCGGTCACGGCGCTCGTGCAGTGATTTGTGCATCGACCGGTAACACCTCGGCATCGGCCGCTGCCTACGCAGCCGCCGCCGGTATCAAGTCGGTCGTACTTATTCCTGAGGGCAAAATTGCGCTTGGCAAATTGAGCCAGGCGATAGCTCACAAGTCGCAGATCATGCAGGTGCGCGGAAACTTTGACGACTGCCTCGACCTTGCCCGCAACCTCGCAGAGAACTACGCGGTGCACTTGGTGAACTCGGTCAACCCAGATCGCATCGAAGGCCAAAAGACTGGCTCATTCGAGGTTGTTGACTCCCTTGGCTTCGCCCCTGACTTGCACGTGCTGCCGGTTGGCAACGCGGGCAACTACTCGGCCTACTTCAAGGGCTATAAAGAGGAGTTGCAGGAAGGTCGCATCAAGGCGCTGCCACAGATGTGGGGTTTCCAGGCCGAAGGTTCGGCGCCATTCGTGCAGGGCTCGCCGGTCAAGAACCCAGAGACCATCGCAACCGCAATTCGAATCGGAAACCCAGCCTCTTGGGATCTCGCTCAGGCCGCACGCGTCGAGAGCAACGGTCGCTTCGGTGCGGTTAGCGACAAGGAGATTCTCTGGATGCACCGCTTCTTGTCTAACGAGGTGGGCGTGTTCGTCGAGCCTTCGTCGGCTACTGGAGCCGCAGGTTTGTACAAGACCTCTTCGCAGGGCGAGTCGGTTGCGGGCAAGACTATCGTGGTCACCGTTACCGGTCACGGTTTGAAAGATGTCAACTGGGCTTTGCTCGACGAAGCAGGCAACGAGATCAAGCCGACCGTTGTGAACAACAGCGCAGCAGAAGTTGCAGAGCAGTTGGGTTTGGTTTAAATCATGAGCATTGTCGGTCGCAAAGTTTCGGTTAAGGTTCCTGCCACCTCGGCAAACCTTGGCCCTGGCTTTGACACGCTCGGCATGGCGCTGGCTTACTACGACGAGCTCGAAGTCGAGGCCGTTGCCGGCAACGATGTTGTAGTCGACGTTCACGGCGAAGGCGCGGGAGTAGTGCCAACCGACGCGAGCAACCTCGTGGTCAAGTGCATTCAGTTCACCTTTGAGCGCTACGGTCAAAAGATGCCCGGCTTGCGACTCAAGGCGCACAACATCATTCCTCATGGCCGAGGCATGGGTTCGTCTGGTGCCGCTGTGGTCAGTGGAGTGGTTGCAGCTAAGGGCCTGCTCGAGGGCATCGTCGAGATCAGCAACAACGAGTTACTCGAGATCGCGACAGAGCTCGAAGGGCACCCAGACAACGTGGCGCCTGCACTGTTTGGTGGCTTGAACATCGCCTGGGAAGACGAGTCTGGCCCGCACAGCAAGAAGCTCTTCGTGCACCGCGGTGTTTCGCCACTCGAGCTCATCCCTGATTTTGAAATGTCTACTGCCAAGGCCAGGTCGCTGCAGCCGGAGTCGGTTCCTCACACCGATGCGGTATTCAACGTCTCACGCTCGGCTCTACTGGTTGCCGCCCTTACCCAAAGCCCAGAGCTTCTGTTTGCCGCAACTGAAGACAAGTTGCACCAGGACTACCGCGCTGAGGCCATGCCAGAGACCTACGCCCTGGTTCAGCTCATGCGCGAAAATGGCCATGCGGCTGTGGTTTCAGGGGCCGGCCCATCGGTTTTGGTATTGGCCAGCGACCCGGCCGAGCGCCTCGAGGCAGCCAAGTTGGCCGCCGCAAATTACCCAAAATGGCGTGCCCTGCTGTTGGCTGTCGACTTCAAGGGTGCTACAGTAGCAACGCACCACTAAATAGCTGTTCAAATCTCGAACGCTTAGGTGAATCTCTCGCAAATCTAAATGCGAACGCACACGTCTAAATGTGCACGGTGATAAAACTCATCGGATCTCAAGAAAGAGAAATACAAAAACATGGATGAAATCCAAGACAACAACGAAGTAAAGAAGTCGCGCAAGTCGGCAGTAGCTGCTTCGGAAACCGCAGACTCGGGCGAGAAGCGCCCAACTCGCACCCGTCGCGCAAAGAGCGAGGGTGGCGAGAACGCCGGCGAGGCTCAAGCCGAAAAGACCGAGCGCGCTCCAAAGGCAGAGCGCGCACCAAAGAGCGAGTCGACTGAGTCGAGCGAAAACCGCGACAACGAGACTCGCAGCAATGACTCGCGCAACGAGCGCGACGAGAACGACGAGCGTCGTGGCAACGGCCGTAACCGTAACCGTAACCGCAACCGCAACCGTGATCGCAACGACCGCAACCGCGACCGTGGTGACCGCAACCGTGGCGGCAACCGCGACCACGACGAAGAGCCAGAACTAACCGCAGACGATGTCGTGATTCCGGTAGCCGGCATCCTCGACATCCTCGACAACTACGCATTCGTTCGCACCAGCGGCTACCTGCCTGGTCCGAATGACGTTTACGTTTCACTCGGTCAGGTCAAGAAGTACGGCCTGCGCAAGGGTGACGCCGTAGTTGGCGCAATTCGCCAGCCAAAGGAAGGCGACAACCAGGGCCGCCAGAAGTTCAACGCGATTGTTCGCGTCGACTCAATCAACGGACAGACCCTCGAAGATGCAGGCAAACGCGTCGAGTTCGGCAAGCTAACCCCGCTCTACCCTCAGGACCGTTTGCGTCTCGAGACCGAGCCGAACAAGCTGACCACTCGAATCATCGACTTGGTTTCGCCAATCGGTAAGGGTCAGCGTGGTCTAATCGTTTCGCCTCCAAAGGCAGGTAAGACTCTCGTTCTTCAGGCGATTGCAAACGCGATCAGCAAGAACAACCCTGAGGTACACATGATGGTCGTTCTCGTTGACGAGCGCCCTGAAGAAGTTACCGACATGCAGCGCACCGTAAAAGGCGAGGTTATTGCCTCGACCTTCGACCGCCCAGCCGAAGATCACACCACCGTTGCCGAGTTGGCTATCGAGCGCGCAAAGCGCCTGGTTGAGCTCGGACACGACGTGGTTGTTCTGCTCGACTCGATCACCCGTTTGGGTCGCGCATACAACCTCAGCGCACCAGCCTCTGGCCGCATCCTTTCGGGTGGTGTCGACTCGGCAGCGCTCTACCCACCGAAGCGTTTCTTCGGTGCCGCTCGTAACATCGAAAACGGTGGATCGCTGACCATCTTGGCTACCGCACTTGTTGAGACCGGTTCGAAGATGGACGAAATCATTTTCGAAGAGTTCAAGGGAACCGGAAACATGGAACTTCGTTTGTCGCGTTCACTCGCAGACAAGCGCATCTTCCCGGCTGTCGACATCAATGCTTCGGGTACCCGTCGCGAAGAGATGCTGATGCACGCAGATGAGACCAAGGTCACTTGGAAGCTTCGTCGTGCCCTTGCCGGTCTCGAGCAGCAACAGGCGCTCGAAATGATTTTGAGCCGCCTCAAGGAAACCTCGAGCAACGTTGAGTTCTTGATGCAGGTTCAAAAGTCGATGCCGGTTCCTTCGAATTCAGACGGCGAGTAAGTAATTGCTCGAATCGGTAAAGGGTCTGCTCGCCGAGCACAAGCAGCTGCAAGAGCAGTTGTCTGATGCAGCGGTGCACCAGAACCCAGCTTTGGCTAAGAAGCTCAATCGGCGTTACGCCGAGTTGAGCGCGATCGTCGCCGCCTACGACTCGGTCAACACTTTGACCGACGACTTGGCCGCAGCGAAAGAGCTTGCCAAAGAAGATGACGCCTTTGCCGATGAAGTGCCTGCCACCGAAGAGAAGCTGGTTGCTGCAACCGAAAAGTTGCGTCGCCTGCTGATTCCTCGTGACCCAGATGACGGTCGCGACGTGATCATGGAAATCAAGGCCGGCGAGGGTGGTGCCGAGTCGGCACTGTTCGCAGCCGACCTGCTTCGCATGTACATCCAGTACGCCAACTCAAAGGGTTGGAAGACCGAGATTCTCGACAAGAACGAGAGCGATCTTGGTGGTTACAAAGACGTACAGCTCGCGATCAAGTCGAACACGACTGATCCGGCCCAGGGTGTTTACGCACACCTAAAGTACGAGGGTGGCGTGCACCGCGTACAGCGCGTGCCCGTGACCGAAACTCAGGGCCGCATTCACACTTCGGCAGCCGGCGTGCTTGTCTTCCCAGAAGTTGACGAGCCAGAAGAAGTCGAGATCAGCCAGAACGATATTCGTATCGACGTTTACCGGTCGAGTGGTCCTGGTGGTCAGTCGGTTAACACCACCGACTCTGCGGTTCGCATCACACACTTGCCGACCGGCATCGTGGTTTCGATGCAGAACGAAAAGTCACAGTTGCAAAACCGCGAAGCCGCTATGCGAGTACTTCGTGCGCGCATCCTTGCTGCTCAGCAGGAGGCCATCGAGGCAGAGCAGTCTGCTGCCCGCAAGTCGCAGGTGCGCACGGTTGACCGCAGCGAGCGAATTCGCACCTACAACTTTCCTGAGAACCGAATCGCAGATCACCGCACCGGTTACAAGTCGTACAACCTCGACCAGGTCATGGATGGCGCACTCGAGCCTGTGGTTCAGTCGGCAATCCAGATGGATGAAGAGGCTCGTCTAGCCGCACTCGGTGGCGAGAAGTAAATGCAACTTAACGCACTGCTCGAGCAGTGGGCAGCTCGATTTGCTGCAGCCGGTATTGAAAGCGCACAGGCAGATGCCGAGTTGCTTGCCGGGTTCCTAAGCGATCGCAGCCGCGGCGAAATTCAATCGGCCGCGCTGGTAGGCGAGGACTGGTCGCCAGAGCAGATCGAAAAATACGACGCGTTTGCTCTGCGCCGCGAAGCCCGCGAGCCACTGCAACATCTGACCGGTGTCGCGCACTTTCGCCAGATCGAATTGCAGGTTGGCAAGGGCGTTTTTGTTCCGCGCCCAGAGACCGAACTAATTGCTGGGCTTGGCATTGAGTTTGCGAGCAAGCTCAGCAAAGAGCATCCGGTCGTGGTTGACCTCGGTACCGGTAGCGGTGCGATCGCACTGAGCGTCGCGCACGAGTTGCCTGGCGCGCAGGTGTTCGCCGTCGAAAAGTCGGCCGATGCGCTTGCCTGGTCTGAAAAGAACTTCGCCAAATTTGCCAACGCCGAGGTGCGCCTTGGTGACTTGACCGATGCGTTCAACGAGCTAAACGGTTCAGTCGATGTCGTGCTGACCAACCCGCCATACATTCCGGTAGACATGGTGCCGATCTACCCAGAGGTCGTGCTGCACGATCCTGACTTAGCCCTCTACGGCGGGCAGGATGGCCTTGATGTTGTTCGCTTGGCTCAGCGCACCGCGCGCAGATTGCTTCGTGACGGTGGTTTCTTCGCCGTTGAGCACGCCGACATCCAGGCTGCTGCAATCACTGAATTACTATTGGCAGCAGGGTGGCATTCGGTCACTTCTCATCAAGACTTCAACGGTCGCGATCGAGTCGTAACAGCAATTCGCTAGGAGTAGCAATGGTGCGCATTTATAACTGTGCCGTTGATACCGAGCTTTTAACCGGAATGCGCCTTGCCAAACTCGCAATCGCTCGCGGGCAACTCTTGGTGCTACCAACCGACACCGTGTATGGCCTAGCCGCCGATGCTTTTTCTCACGAAGCCGTAGCCAAGCTGTTGGCAACCAAAGGCCGCGACGAAACATCGCCGCCACCGGTTTTGATTGCAAACCTAAATACCTTGGATGCACTCGCCGATCAGATTCCGCAAATTGCTCGCGACTTGGCCGCAAAGTTTTGGCCTGGTGCATTGACCATGATTCTTCGAGCGCAACCGTCGCTCGACTGGAACCTCGGCGAAACTCGCGGCACGGTCGCCCTGCGCATGCCTAATCACAAAGTAGCCTTAGCGCTACTCGAAGAGACCGGGCCGCTCGCTGTTTCGAGTGCGAACCTAACTGGCAAGCCTGCTGCCATCAATGCCCAGGCGGCCTTTGATTACTTGGGCGACGGGGTAGAGGTTTATCTCGATTCGGGTGAAGCAGCCGGCGGTAAGGCTTCGACCATCCTTGATTTGACTGCAATTACCGAGAAGTTAGTCGATGGCCAAATCATCACCGAGGGCAAGATTCGCGTGGTTCGGGTCGGCGCGCTAACCCTTGCCAAGCTGCGCAAGGTAACTTGCGACTTGCTAGAGGCCAACTAGTGCGCGCCTATTTGCTTGTCGCGGTCATTTCGGCGATCGTCACCTGGGCTGCTACCTGGGTGGTTTTGCGTCTGGCGCACAAGTACAAGATCTATCCGCAGATTCGTGCCCGCGATGTGCACACCAAGCCGACCCCGCGACTCGGTGGCGTCGCAATGTTTCTCGGCTTCGTGGTTTCGCTCTGTGTTGCTGCTGCCTTCAACTGGTTCCACAGTGTCTTTGAAGACCCGAGTCACATCATCGCAATCGGCATTGCAGCGTTTTTGATCACGGCTATCGGCTTTTTCGACGACCTTTACGACCTCGACTGGACCATCAAGCTTGGCGGACAACTTTTGGGAGCGGGCATTCTTGCTTGGCAAGGTGTGCAAATCGTTTCGCTCCCGATTGCCGGACTCACCGTTGGTTCTTTCGGTATCTCGCTTGCCGTGACAGTTTTCTTGACCGTACTTGTTATGAACGCAGTGAACTTCATCGATGGTCTCGACGGCTTGGTCAGCGGAGTAGTGCTGATTGGTACCGCGGCCTTCTTCTTGTACTGCTACCTGTTGGCGCAGCAGACCAGCCCGGGCAACTACTTCAATCTCGCGGGTCTGCTGTCTGCCGTGGTCATGGGCATGTGCGTTGGATTCTTGCCGCACAACTGGCGCCCCGCAAAGATCTTCATGGGTGACAGCGGTGCCATGCTTCTGGGGCTGCTCATGGCAACCAGCGCGCTCACCGTCACCGGTCAGATTGACCCACACACCGCCGGCCAGGATGACCTCATCCCGGCCTTCCTGCCGCTGATCGTGCCGGTGGCAATTTTGCTGTTGCCAGTTCTCGACCTCGCGCTCGCGGTAGTTCGTCGTTTGCGCGCAGGCAAGTCACCGTTCTCGGCCGACCGCAAGCACCTGCACCATCGCCTGCAAGACCTGGGTCATAGCCACGTCGGCTCGGTCGTTGTGTTCTACGTCTGGACTGCCCTGATTTCGGTAGCCTGCTTGCTGTTCTTCTTCTGGACCTGGCCTTGGATTCTGCTCTTCCTGGTGGTCGGAGCCGGACTGGCCAGCGTCTATACGCTCTGGCCACTAATCGCGAAGCGCCAGGCGCTGGCTAACCGAAAGGCAGCAAAATGACCGTAAATACCGCTCCCGAGCTATTCGGCAAGGTTCTCAAGCTTGGCGCCTTGCTGGTTGGCGGGGTAGCGGTCGTGGTTGGCCTGATTGGGCTGCTTGCCGCTTCGGTCGCGGGCCTTGTTAGCGCGCTAATCGGGGCTGCCATGGCGCTGGTCTTTGTCAGCATGACCGCCCTTTCGGTTCGAATCGGCTCGAAGCTCAGCCTGGGCGGTTTCTTCGGGGTGGTCCTCGGCGGCTGGTTGGTCAAGCTGATCGGGTTCATCGTTTTGGTCCTGGCTCTCAAGGGTGCAACTTTCATTGTGGGCTGGGTGCTTTTCGTCTCGATTGTTGCTGCGGTCATCGGTTCGCTCATCCTTGATTCGGTGTTGGTCTTGCGTTCACGAATCCCGACGATTCAGAGCTAATTAGCCTGTTAGACTTGTCGGCGAACGGGGCAAAATTCCGTTCAAACTCCAAAAACCCGCCGCCGCGATGGTTTACCCTCGCCCCGACTCAGGAGATTGTCAACGTTGCGTACTGCCCTTGCTCTTTTGGCACTGCACGCCGATTCTTCTAACGGTGGCGGCTTTGAGCCTCCTACCATTGACGAGTTTTACCCTCAGGTAGTTGCATTCGCAGGCACTCCTTTCGAGCTAAACCGAATCATGTTGATTCGTCTTCTGGTCATGACTTTGCTCATCGTTGTCTTCTGGCTCGTTAGCGCAAAGTTCCGTTCGGCCAACAAGAACAACCAGTTCGTTCCATCGCGCTTTCAGTTCATGGGCGAGGTTGCACTTAACTTCGTTCGCAAGTCGATTGCACACGATCAGCTAGGCGAGAAGGATGGCGATCGCTTCCTTCCATTGCTAGCCACCATCTTCTTCACCGTGCTTGGCATGAACATCACTGGCGTCATCCCTGGTTTGAACATTGCCGGTACTTCTGTAATTGGTTTGCCACTCGTTATGGCGCTTGCCGCATACGTAACTTTTATTTACGCCGGAATGCGCAAGCACGGCTGGCACTTCTTTAGCGCTGCGCTGTTCCCAGCCGGCGTGCCAAAGGCGTTCTACATCTTGGTTACGCCTATCGAATTCTTGTCAACGTTCATCTTGCGCCCGGTCACACTGGCTTTGCGTCTCATGATGAACATGATCGCCGGCCACTTGCTTTTGGTGCTGTTGTTCTCGGCGACTCAATTCTTCATCTTCAACGCAGAAGGCTTCTTCAAGGCGTTCGGAGCTGGAACCTTGGCCTTCGGGTTCGTGTTCACTCTCTTCGAGATGCTGGTCGCGTTCTTGCAAGCCTATGTATTTACTCTGCTGACCACGGTCTACATTCAGTTGGCCTTGGCAGACGAGCACTAAGAACTGGCAACCGCCAGGTCTAAACCACGGAAGGAAAAACAAGTGGACGTAAACAACATCGCAGCACTGTCGGG
>JBDKLV010000055.1:0-3604 GCA_039795455.1 Actinomycetota bacterium | reverse complement strand
GGCATGCCGATCTTGGCAACGGCCTCTGCTGCCGAGACGGCCAGCGTCAAAGCCGCAGGGTCGGCAAGGCCAATGTCTTCGGCTGCCAAAATTACGAGGCGCCTAGCGATGAAACGCGGATCCTCTCCAGCCTCGATCATGCGAGCCAAGTAGTGAATCGCCGCATCGGCATCGCTACCACGAACCGACTTAATGAAGGCACTGATCACGTCGTAATGCTGATCGCCATCGCGGTCGTATCGCACCAGAGCGTGATCCATTGCGGTTTCTACATCGGCGAAGGCGATTTCGGTCTTGTCAGCGCTTTCTGCCGATGCTGCCGCTGCCTCTAATACGGTCAAAGCTCGGCGGGCATCTCCGCCTGCAATTGTGGTGATTTGCTCTAACGCATCCGAATCAAGACTGAATTTGCCGTCAAGACCCCGTGGTTCAGCTAGCGCCCGGTTCAATAAGGTCGCAATGTCGCTGGCTTCGAGCGAACTGAGCGTGAGCATCAGCGAACGCGACAGCAATGGCGAAATGACCGAGAACGATGGGTTTTCTGTGGTGGCGGCGATCAGCACAACCCAACCGCCCTCAACACCCGGCAACAAGGCATCCTGCTGCGCCTTGGTGAATCGGTGAATCTCGTCTAGAAACAGAATCGTGCTGTGACCAAAGCCATCGCGGTCCGAGCGGGCTCGTTCCATAACCTCGCGAACATCTTTGACGCCTGCAGTCACCGCGCTGAGTTCAACAAACTTGCGACCTGAAGACAGCGAAATGGCCTTTGCCAGCGAAGTCTTTCCGGTACCCGGTGGCCCCCAGAGAATCAGGCTCGTTGTGCTTGGAGTTTGACCGTCGCGAATCGGCTCAGCAAGTTTGCGAACCGGAGAACCAGGTTTCAGAAGGGCTTGCTGCCCGACAATCTCGTCGATTGACTGTGGGCGCATGCGGCTTGCGAGCGGAGCGAGCTGCGAAAACAGTCCTGAGGTCATGAGGCTAAGGTTACCTGTCGGTCTGCGCAGTTCGGTTCTGTAAAATCATCGAGGACCAATTTGAAAGGGCATCATGGCCTCCAAGAAGAAGCAGCAGAACCTATTCAAAGGCGCAGAGGGAAAACTCGCAGCCTACGAAGCAAAGCAGCAGATTGCCGAGACACAGGCAGCACAGCGCAAGAAGGACAATCGCATTGCAGCGATTGCCGGCCTAAGCGCGTTCATCCTTGCTGCCGGTGCTCAGGTTGGTTACACCGTTTTGCACCCAGCTCCTAAGGCCACCGATGCGGCCGTGACCGCAGCCCCTAGCGACAGCGCTACCCCGGTCCAAACCAATGGCCCAGAAGTTCCAGCGGCTTCGATCGCGGAGAACCGCGTTTGGAAGGGAACCATGTCGGTCAACAAGACTTCGCTCAATATTGAGTTGTTCGGCGATAAGGCACCTCAGGCAACCGCGAACTTCATCTCGCTTGCCAAGAAGGGCTTCTACAGCGGTGTGTCGTGTCATCGACTAACCACTGCCGGTATTTTCGTTTTGCAATGCGGCGACCCTAAGGGTGATGGCACCGGCGGTCCAGGCTATTCATTCGGACCGATCGAGAACGCTCCTACCGCAGACGCCAGCGGAAGCAGTGTCTACCAGACCGGAGTGATTGCAATGGCAAACTCAGGTGGCGCTTACACCAATGGTTCGCAGTTCTTCATCGTGTACAAAGACTCACCACTGCCACCTACATACACGGTCTTTGGCCGGGTAACCGCAAATCTTAGTTCGCTAAACAGCATCATCAGCGCGGGTGTTCAAGGTGGCGGCACCGATGGCAAGCCAGTGGTAGCAACTACGCTCGGCGCCATCAAACTAAACTAAACAGGTCCGCGTAAACGAACGCATTCGCGTAAATCTAGGAGATACCCATGACAAACAAGTACGGTCGAGTCGATGCAGAGAACAACGTCTACGTTTTCGAGCTCGGATCAGAACGCAAAGTGGGTCAGTACCCGAACGTAACCGCAGAGCAGGCACTGGCCTTCTACGCGACCAAGTTCGCCGACCTAGAAGCTCAAGTTCGCATTCTTGAGCAGCGCGTTGCCAACAACATTGAAGCAGCCAACCTTGGCAAGCAGCTCGAGAAACTCGCCACCGACTTAGTTGAACCGGCAGCTGTTGGCGATCTGAACAACCTTCGCAACCGAGTCGAAGCGCTTCGCCCAAAGGTGGCCGAGCTCAGCACTAAACGCGCAGCAGCCAACAAGGAGGCAAGCGCAAAGGCGCTCGAGGAGCGTCAGGCAATTGCCGTAGCCGCCGAAGCTCTCGCCAACCAAGACGCAGCCAAGACTCAGTGGAAGCAATCCGCGGAGAAGATGGCCGCATTGTTCGTTCAGTGGCAAGAGCTGCAGAAAAACGGCGCACGTGTTACAAAGGCCGATGCTGATCCGATCTGGAAGCGCTTCTCGACTGCACGCAGCCGTTTCGAGACTGCAAAGCGCGCTTACTTCGCCAACCTCGATAACAACAACAAGGCTGTTCGAGCCAAAAAGGTTGCCATCGTCGAGGCCGCCGAGAAACTTGCCGAAACTGGTAGCGATTCTGTGGTCGAGTACCGCAAGTTGCTCGAAGACTGGAAGGTTTCAGGCCGCACTCCTGGAAAGTCGGACGACGCTCTTTGGTCTCGCTTCAAGGCGGCCGGAGACAAGATTCACACTGCTCGCAAGTCAACGGCAGCAGTCGAAAACACCGAACAAACCGCTAACTACCAGGCCAAAGTCGAATTGCTTAAGCAGTATGCCGACATCGACCCAAAGGCCGATCTTGCTAAGGCAAAGCAGCAACTTGCTGAACTTTCTAAGAAGTGGGAGAAGGCCGGCCGCGTTCCTAAGGACAAAATTCGCGAGGTCGAAGACAAGCTGCGCGCAATCGAATCACGTGTTCGCGAAGTCGAGCAAGATCAGTGGCGCAAGTCAGATCCAGCAACAATTGAGCGCAACAATTCGGTAATCAGCCAGCTTGAAGAAGGTATTGCGAAACTCGAGAAGGAACTCGCAGCTGCTACCGCATCTGGTAACGCCAAGAAGGTTGCAGAAGCCAAGGATGCTCTAGAGGCTCGTAAAGCTTGGCTAAAGGCCGTTCAGGCCGCTGCCAACTAGGTATTGTTTACGCGATAAACGTCGTAGACGGCTTCGATTCGTCGAACGGCGTTGAGCAAGTGTTCTAGCGTTCCGGCATCGCCCATCTCAAAGACAAACCGGCTTAGCGCTACCCTGTCGCTGCGGGTAGACACAGCTGCCGAGAGAATGTTGACGTGGTGTTCGCTCAAGACACGAGTCACATCGCTCAACAGACCCGAGCGGTCGAGTGCCTCAATCTGAATCTGAACCAAGAATATGCTCTTGGCATTTGGCGCCCAGGCCACATCGATCAGGCGCTCAGGCTCTTTGCGCAATTCATCGGCATTTTTACAGTCGGTACGGTGTACCGAAACGCCACTGCCGCGGGTGACGAACCCGAGAATCTGATCTCCGGGCACAGGCGTGCAGCAACGGGCGAGCTTCGCCATAACGTCGGCGTCGCCCTTGACCAGTACTCCTGCTGAATTGTGGTTGCTGCTAGATAGACCGCGCGGTTTGAT
>JBDKLV010000054.1:0-21495 GCA_039795455.1 Actinomycetota bacterium | reverse complement strand
GCAACCTCGGCAGAGCTCGACGCCATCGCGCCAAACGAAACCGTCTGGGTTCACGTATAAGAGGTCTGTCGAACTGGGTTTGGTTCATCCCCTCGTTTCGGGTAATCTAGACAGGTTGTTCGCTTCGGCGGGCGCAAATGGCTAGTTACCCAAGCGGCCAAAGGGATCTGACTGTAAATCAGCCGGCTCAGCCTTCGGGGGTTCGAATCCCTCACTAGCCACAAACCATGAAACTCACCTACGGGTGAGTTTTTTGGTTTGTGGACTCAAACAAGTACCTGCATCCATCCCTAGACTCCAGCCCCGAGAAACCCTAAATTGTAAATCTCTTACATTTCGCAATTCGATTTACAGGATTTTTCATGGCAGGCATCGAAGACGTCGCAAAACTTGCAGGCGTTAGCATCGCGACCGTTTCGCGTGCCTTATCTGGAAAACCAAACGTTAGCCCGCGATCGCGCCAGAAGGTCGAAGATGCTGCCAAGCAGCTCGGCTACATCGCCTCGTCTTCTGCCTACACACTCGCCACCGGCCGCAATCGCAACATCGGCGTGGTCATGCCATACATTGACCGCTGGTTTTTTGGAGCCTTCCTAGAGAGCGCAGAAACCTCGCTCGTGCAGTCCGGCTACGACCTCACTCTTTACAACTTGAACGGCGGCCAAGAGCAACGCCAAAAGATCTTTAGCGAGTTCCTTCTTCGCCAACGCGTCGATGCCGTGCTTGCGGTCGCAGTTGCGCCGAGCAACCAGGAACTCGAACTACTCAACCGCATGAAGAAACCCATCCTTGCTATCGGCGGTCACATCGAAGGTGCTCGTTCACTTGTAATGGATGACCGTGCCGCCGGTCGCCTCGCAACCGAACACTTGATTTCGCTTGGGCACACTCGCATCGCCAACATCAACGGACTCGAAACTTCTGACAAAGAGTTCAACCAGCCGAACCTTCGCCACACCGGATACGTCGAGGCTTTGAAAGCCGCGGGCCTTGAAGTGAAGCAGGCTTGGATGGCGCGCGCCGACTTTACTTTGCAGAGCGCATACGTGGTTGCGAAACAGATGCTCGGTGATCCTCACAACGCACCCACCGCGATTTTTTGTAACTCTGATGAGATGGCTTTCGGCGCAATCATGGCAGCGAAGGACTTGGGGCTTCAGGTGCCGACAGACGTTTCGGTTATCGGCATCGACAACCACGACATGTCGGACTTCTTCGACCTAACCACCGTGAATCAAAACGTGCGCGGGC
The DNA here is from genome assembly GCA_039795455.1 of Actinomycetota bacterium. Classification (GTDB taxonomy): domain Bacteria; phylum Actinomycetota; class Actinomycetes; order Actinomycetales; family Microbacteriaceae; genus Rhodoluna. Next base: position 20,244 of record JBDKLV010000054.1, on the reverse strand, counting down.
AAGGAACGATGGCCGTTCAGATTCTTCTCGAGCTGCTCGAAGACCCGGAGCTAGAAGAGCACGTGAACATCGAAGAGCAGTTCGACTGGCACCCAGAATTGCTGGTTCGTGGCAGCACTGCACGCCCGCCGCACACCTCTCGCTAGGTAGAATTTCGGCATGGCTGATTCATCATTCGACATCGTTAGCAAAGTAGACAAGCAAGAGGCGGCAAACGCCCTTACCCAAGCTCAGAAAGAGATTGAGCAGCGCTACGACTTTAAAGGCGTTGGCGCATCGGTCGAATGGTCTGGCGAAAAGGTCATGATGAAGGCCTCGAGCGAAGACCGCGTGCTCGCGGTTCTCGACGTCTTCCAGTCGAAGCTAGTCAAACGCGGCATCTCGCTAAAGAGCCTCGATGCTGGCAAGCCTTATGCCTCGGGCAAGGAGTACCGCATCGAAGCCGAGCTGAAGAACGGTATCGAGCAAGACCAGGCCAAGAAGATTTCGAAGATCATTCGCGAAGAAGGCCCAAAGAGCATCAAAGCTCAGATTCAGGGCGATGAGCTTCGCGTTACCAGCAAGAGCCGCGATGACCTGCAGGATTTGATTTCGTTGCTGAAGGGCAAAGACCTTGAGGTCGACCTTCAGTTTGTGAACTACCGCTAAGCCGCTAGTCAGCGTCACTGACTTCGATTGGCCCGGTCATCGGGAACGCAGTCAGCATTTCATCCTCGTTGCGCTTTGCTTTCGCAACTACAAACGCACTGATGATGCCGGCTGCGAATAGCGTGATGGTCGGAAAGATAAACGCGACCTGCATGTTCTGCTGAGCCAGCGCCCCCATGATGGTCTTCGCCGTCAGTGTTACGAACATATTCACCATGCTCATGCGAGACAGTGCTTGAGCGGTTGTCAGCCCCATCACGTTGCCAGCCGCGGTAAAGAAGCTCGGCACCATTGGGCCAACACCCAGGCCGGCAATTCCAAAGAACACGCAAGAGACAACCATGCCGAGCACCGGATTAGTGGCAGCAAAAGTCGGTCCGAGAAGCGTGCCAAGCAGCAACATCACAGCGCCAACTGTTCCACCCCACTTTGACATCTCTGAAATGTGGATGCGCTTTGTGATTGGCCCGATTGAGAGGCGCCCGATGATCATTGCCACCGTAAAACATGTGTAAGGAATGGCGATAAGCCCGCCCTCGGCCAGAAGTGCACGCTTTGCGAACACAGATGACCAGTCGATCATTACCATCTCTGGCCAGACCCCGGCAAACAACCCGGCGGTTAGCAACCAAACAAATGCAGGTGTGCGTAGCCACGGAACTTTTTTGGCGCGAGCACTCTCGTTCGTATGTCCGTCATTCTCCTTGCCAAGTAGTTTGCGACCAGCTAGCTGGTACGCCAACACACAAAGCGCTCCGACAATGCCAATGTGAACCGGCATTGAGAAATATGGAATCAGCAAGCCACTGATGAAGGCCGAAGATGCCGCGCCGATACTCCACGCAGCGTGCATCCCGCCGACAATGGTTTTCTTCATCTTCTTTTGCAACATGACCGAAGACGAGTTAATCGAAATGTTGAAAGCACTGAACGACATGGTCTGCAACACCTGAAGCACAAAGAAAGTGACCCAATTGTGTGAGAACGGAATCAGCACCATCATGACGGTGGCCAGAGTCGCGGCGATACGAATGACGCGACGAGTACCGTACTGCGCGACCAGGCGGTGCGTGAAGGTTAGCGGCAGTAGTGCGCCGAGGCCAGTGAAACCCAGGATTGTGCCCCACTGCACGAAGTTGACCCCAATTTGGTTGATCAGCTCAGGAATCAGGGGAACGTACGCGGTAGCCGAGAAGCCGTTCACGAAATACATGAGCACTAATGAGCGCTGGGCCGCCTTGGCGCTCTCGGAGGTAAAGCGCGACATTAGGCCTGTTCAACCTCGATCAGGATGGCCTGTTCAGGGCGCAGCACCGGCGATTTGAGACCGACCGTTGCCAGCATGGCACCAGACAGGGTCACCCCGGCGAACCAGTGCGGCGACTTAAGCTGCATCGAGTCTGCCGAACCGGCAGGCTCAACAAGCTTGACGCGGTAGTTCGCGCTGGCATCGAGACCGGTCAGACGGATGTTCGCAGGACGACTGAATTGCGATGGACGAAGTTGCGCGACCATGAACAGCGCCTCGCGAGCATCCTTGCTGACTACACCGTGAACATAGGTGTTCGGTTCGGCGTGCTCGGTGCGAATGATTTTTCCGGTGTGCAGTAGCGAACGCTTGGCCTTGTAGTAACTGATCCAACTAGTTAGAAGTGCGAGCTGCTCGTCGCTGGCTTCGGTCAGATCCCACTCGAGACCGGCGTGACCCCACAGTGCGGTTGCAGCACGGAATGAAAGCGAGTGAGTTCGCTTGGTCGAGTGTGCAGTAGTCGGGCCAATGTGAGTGCCGAGCAACTCTGGTGCGATTGCGATCATCGTGTTGCGGTTTATGCTTTGGCGCTCGAGTGCATCGTTGTTGTCGCTGGTCCAGAAACGATCCGCGTGCTCGACCATTTCGAGATCGATGCGGCCGCCGCCACTTGCACAACTTTCGATTTCGAGTTGTGGGTGACGCACCTTAAGTTCGTCGAACAAACGATAAATCGCGAGAGTCTGATTGCGCACTGCTGGTCGACCAAAGTGCGCAGCTTCGGTCAGCACACGATTGTGATCCCACTTGATGTAAGCGATGTCGTACTCGCTCAGAATTGCATCGACCTGACCCAGCACGTGATCGAATGCACCCGGGTGAGTCAAGTCGAGCACCTGCTGATCTCTAAACGTTGGTGGCACTCGATCGGCGGTGTGCAAAATCCAATCAGGATGCGCGCGGTACAAGTCGCTGTCGGCATTGACCATCTCGCCCTCGAACCAGAGGCCAAATTCCATGCCGTTTGACTTGACGGCGTCGACTAGCCCGCCGAGTCCGTTAGGCCAGACCTCTGGACTGACGGTCCAGTCACCAAGCCCGGCGTGGTCGTCGCGGCGCTTTCCGAACCAGCCGTCGTCGAGCACGAAGCGCTCAACGCCGATGCGGCCAGCGGCCTCTGCCAAGGCCGTGAGCTTGGTCAAGTTGTGGTCGAAGTAGACGGCCTCCCAGACGTTCAACGTGACCGGGCGAGGCCGAATGTTGGTTGGGTGGTTTGGTCGCGAACGCTGCTGCTGGTGCAAGCGGTGGCTAGCGCCATCGATTCCGGAGTTGTCATATACGCCAACTACACGAGGTGCTGAGTAGGTTTCGCCCTGCTTGAGCACCACTTCGCCTGGCAGCAAAAGTTCTCCTGCGCCGATTGAGGTGCGCCCGATCGGTGTGCGCTCGATCAAGTTGCGATTGTTGCCAGACCAGGCAAGTGAGACTCCCCACACTTCGCCGTGTTCAAAGTTTGAACCCGAAGCAACTGCAAATTCGATGATTGTAAAGTCGTGACCGGTTCTACCCTCGCGGCCTTCGCGTAGCCAGGTGCCAGTTTGAATTGGTGCGCGTTGAATTTGGCGCTCGTTCATCCAGCGACCAGAAAAATCGATACGTTCTGCAACGTAATCAGGAAGTGGCAACCATGTGGTTAGCGAGTCAACTTTGAAATCGTTCAAACCGAGATTGGTGACACTCTGCTGAACATTAAGCAAACCGAATTCGGTGAGTTCTACAACGAGTGAAACCTCGAGCTCTGAATTTGAGTCGACCGAAATGAATTCGAGTTTCGATGCGCTGTGCTGTTTGGTTTCGCGAATCGTAAAGTGCTGAGAAAAATCAAGTCCGTCGCGCGAACCAATTAGCGTCGGAGCCCCCAGAAATCCACGCGAGTTCTCGCGCCAGATTCCGACCAATTGAGGGTCATCAAAGTCACAGTGCGGAGTGGTCTCATGAATCGCATCGGCTAGCGAACGCGCATCCGTGTCGCCTTCGAGCGCGGTACCCCAGTGAACGATGTTCGGGGTGCCGGCCGAAGTCTCGATCAGCAGGCTCACGCCAGCGCGGCGCAGGTGGAATAGGTCAGTCACGGTTAACAAGTCTGCCAATTTCGGCGCGGTCGAAAAGCTTTACTCGCTCGCGACCTTCAAGAGCACCAAGACGGGTCTCCTCGTTATCGATTCGCAACCAGTCGGCCCAAGTCACAAACTCGACCCCCTTGCCGTCGAGGAACTCGACGATCGAGTCTTCGGACGGCTGGGCAGGCTGCCACCAGCTCGACTTGTCGGCAATCAGGTTGCCGATGGTCTCGAGGGCATCGCTCTTGGTGTGGCCGATCAGGCCAATCGGGCCGCGCTTGATCCAGCCGGTGGCGTAAAGACCAGGCGAAACCTGGCCATCAACAAGGATGCGCCCGCCGTCGTTAGGGATAACTCCCGCCTTGGCGTCGAATGGCACTTCGGCCAGCGGGCTACCGAAGTAGCCGACAGCGCGGTAGACGGCTTGAACCGGGAACTCGCGGAATTCGCCGGTTGGGCGAACGTTACCTGTGCCGTCGAGCTCGGTGCGCTCGACCTTGAAACCACTGACCTTACCGTTCTCGCCAATGACCTCGGCTGGCTGGCTAAAGAAGTGCAGGTGCAGGCGGCGAGGCGCGCCAGTCAGTTCGCCACCGCGAAGGTCTTCGAGCGTCTTGACCATCACGCGAGTCTGGTTGTTGCTGTCGATCTGAGCGTTGGAGCCTTCGTCGTATACGAAGTCTTCGTCGTAAACGATGGTGTCGACACCTTCGATGTGAACGGCCTCGCGCAATTCGAGCGGCGAAAACTTAACCTGCGCCGGACCGCGACGACCAAATACGTGAACGTCTGTGACCGGCGAATTCTTTAGACCTTCGTACACGTGGTGAGGAATATCTGTGGAGAGCATTTGGTCGGCAGGCTTTGCCAAGACGCGCGCCACGTCGAGTGCAACGTTTCCATTTCCGATTACTGCGATTTCTTTTGCGTGTAGTGGCCAGGTGCGAGCTACATCAGGATGTGCGTCGTACCAATTCACAAAATCAGCGGCGCCGTAAGAACCATCGAGGTCGATGCCAGGAATGTTCAACGCCGCATCGCGAATTGCGCCGGTTGCAAAAATCACGGCGTTGTAGTGACGTTTCAAATCTTCGAGCTTGATGTCTTTGCCATATTCAACATTGCCAAAGAATCGAATGTCTCCGCGGTCTAGCACTTCGTAAAGTGCGCGAATGATGCCCTTGATTCGTGGATGGTCGGGAGCAACTCCGTAGCGAACCAAACCGTACGGTGCAGGCAACAAATCGAATAGGTCAATCGAAACTTCGAAGTCGCGCAGCTCTGATTTGATCAACAGATCGGCAGCGTAGATTCCAGCTGGGCCAGCACCAACAATCGCGAGTCTGAGTTTCGACATGTGTTCCTTAGTTGTCGCGTTCAATGACTTTTTCGGCGAAGTGCAGCAAAGCGCGCTTGGTCGAAGAATCTGGCAAGACTGCAAGCGCAACCATGGCCTCGTTGCCCCAGCGCACAGCCTCGGCGTATGCCGCGGCGGCAACAGGATGCTCGCGCAGGGCCTTCACCACCGCAGCCAGTTCGGTATCGTCGCTAAGGTCGCCGTCAATACGGCTCGCCAGGGCAGCCGCGGTTGCATCGCTGGCCGCGGCCTTGCGCAGCAGTAGTACTGGCATGGTCGGCACCCCGGCTCTGAGGTCGGTGCCAGGGGTCTTGCCCGACGGGCCTTCGGCTGAGATGTCGATGACGTCATCGATGAGCTGGAAGGCAATACCGATCTTCTCGCCGAACTCGGCGAGTGCAGCGCGGTACTCGATAGGGGCGTTCGCAATCATCGCACCAAGCTCAACACTCGCCGCAATTAGCGAACCGGTCTTATCAGCTAGCACCTGAATGTAGTGCTCGATTGCGCGATCTTCACTCGGCACTACCGACTCGTTCAACTGACCAATACAGAGTCGCTCAAAAGTTTCTGCCTGCAACGAGATTGCTTCGATTCCGAGCGAAACCGAAACTTGCGATGCGCGTGCGAGCAACAAATCGCCGATCAAGATTGCGCGCGAATTTCCGTAGACATGTTGCGCGGTTGGAACGCCACGACGAGTTGGCGCGTCATCCATGACGTCGTCGTGATACAAAGTTGCCAGATGTGTCAGTTCTACCGCCGCAGCCGCATCGAGTACCGAGTCAGAAACACCTTCGCCCAAACGTGCAGCGAGCAAAACCAAAACCGGGCGAACTCGTTTGCCACCAGCCTCGAGCAAGTGACGAGCCGCATCTTGCAAAACCGGGTTCACATGTTCGGTAAGAGCAATGAGCTTGCTTTCGATTTTTTCGAGATCGGCCTCAAGCGCACCGAGCAACTCTCGATCAGCGAATCGACGCAACTGTGAAGGAAGCGACATTACTTTTGCTCCTTCTTGAAACCAGTGTGAATTGCAACGATGCCAAACGTTAGGTTTTTGTAGCTCACCGAGTCAAAGCCAGCATCGCCAATTAGAGCGGCGAGTGCATCCTGGTTTGGCCAGGCCGCGATCGATTCGCCGAGGTAGGTGTAAGCGTCGGGACTAACGGTCGCAACCTTGGCCACGATTGGCATGACGGCCTTTAGGTAGAAGGCATAGAACGGGCGAAGTGGCAGGGCCACCTTCGAAAACTCGCAGATCACGAGTCGACCGCCCGGTTTGGTCACGCGGTACATCTCGCGCAGGGCCTTGGGCACGTCGACCACGTTGCGTAGGCCGAAAGAGATGGTCGTGGCGTGAAATTCCTCGTTCTTGAACGGCAGGTTGGTGGCGTCGGCAAAGACAAATTCGAGATTGGGATGGCGTTTGCGGCCCTCGGCCAGCATGCCCTCCGAAAAGTCACTGGCAACCACGCGAACTCCAGGTTTTACAAAGGCGACAGACGAGCTGCCGGTACCGGCTGCCAAATCAAGGATGCTCTGCCCCGCCTGTGGCGCGACTGCTGCCTTGACCTTCGAGCGCCAAAGTCGTGATTGACCGAATGAAAGCAGGTCGTTGGTGCGATCGTAAGTCGGAGCCACCGAGTCAAACATTGCTGCAACGGCAGCTGGTTGTTTTGAAAGGTCGGCTTTGCTCACCAAGCAATTCTAATTGCGGGCGAATGCGGGATTAAGAGCGGCTAGTTGCGCTGGCGAATGCGCTGCACCACAACGATGCCCCCAAGTGCAACCGACCCAAGGGTCATGGCACCTAGGCCAACGCTTGCAACCTGAAAGAACTTGTCGGCAGGGGTCTGAGTGGATGGGGCAACTGTGTCTGGGTTGACCGGAACATTCGCCGCAGGATCGACTGCTCCCGCATCCTTGAGGGTGGTAGCAGGGGCAGCAACGTCGCCAGGCTTTGGCGGGTTGATTGGACTAACCCCTGAAGGGCCGCCGTTGATGCTCGATTTATTGGTGGTTCCGGTTGGGGCCGCTGGGGCATCCTTTACAACCAAAGGCGGCAAGAAGACCTGATCGACATCCTTGCCGTATTTGTCGTGAATTTCGGCGTGGTGATCATCTTCACCCTCGCCATCTTCATGATGGGTCTTGGTGCCAAAGGCCGGTGCACCGCTGGCACCAGGGGTTGGGGTTGGGTGGTCATCGGCAAAGGCCAGAGTGGTGGAGCCAGCAACCAGGCCGGTAGCAAAAAGGCTTGCAACAACGATGCGCTGAACTACTTTGGCCATTTGGTCACCCGCCTTGAAGATTAAGATTTCTTTGGCAAGTTTAACTTCTGGCCTTCGACCCAAAAGGGGTCGAACGAGTTCTCCCAGAGAACCTTCAGTAAAGGTGTGACCCATGACTAAGTCAGGACCCACCCTTTCGCTGCACACTATCGCGCTGCCAGATAACCCGAACTTTGCGCTCATTGACCACTTGCCAGAAACTGCGTTCGCCTTTGTGCGCCACGGCGATGGCCTCGTCGGCAGTGGCGTTGCCGCTCGCCTAACGGCCAAAGGCCCTGGTCGAATTGCCGACCTAGCTGCACAGTGGCGAGCACTCGTTGAAAACGCTCAGGTGATCGACGAGGTAAATCGTCCGGGCACGGGCTTGGTTGCATTCGGTTCGTTCGCTTTCTCCGATGACAGCCAGAGCGAGAGCGTTCTTATCGTGCCGCGCGTAGTGGTTGGCACCCGCGACGGTCAGCGCTGGGTTACCCGCGTGGCCGGCGGCGACGATGCAAATTTCTGGGATGAAGAACTTAAGTTTCGCGAATTCTCTCCAGTGCAGTTTGCAGACGGCGAACAATCAGCCGAAGGTTTCAAGCGCTCGGTGAGCGAAGCCGTCGAAAAAATCAGTCGCGGAGAAGTTGAAAAAGTTGTACTCGCCCGCGACTTGGTTGCTACCCTCCCTGAGAATTTTGATCTTCGCACTGCGCTGCGTCGACTTGCCGATCGCTACCCAGCCTGCTGGACATATTCGGTCGAAGGACTGTTCGGCGCATCGCCAGAGTTGCTCGTGCGCGTTTCACACCGTCAAGTTTCTGCGCGCGTGCTTGCGGGCACAGCAGCTCGCGGCACCGACCCTGAAGTCGACTTTGCGATTTCGGCTGCACTCGCATCGTCGCAGAAGAATTTGACCGAACATCGCTATGCGGTCAATTCATTGGTCGAGCAGTTGCAGCACTTCTGTACTCAGGTCGATGCCGATACCGAACCGTTTAGTTTGCAACTGCCAAACCTGTGGCACCTTGCCAGCGATGTTCACGGTGTACTAGACGAAGACTCGTCTGCGCTCGATCTGGCCAGTGCGCTGCACCCGACGGCGGCGGTTGCTGGCACACCTACTTTGACCGCGACAGCCCTCATTGGCGAACTCGAACCATTTGATCGCGGTCGTTACGCCGGCCCCGTCGGTTGGCTCGGTGCCGATGGAGATGGCGAATGGGCGATTGCTCTGCGAGGCGCTCAGCTAAAGGGCAACACAGTTACGGCATATGCGGGCTGTGGCATCGTGGGCGAGAGCGACCCAGAGAGCGAATTGATTGAGACCGAGCTGAAACTTCGCCCGATTCGTGAGGCTTTGGCCTAGTTCTCGAGCATTACCTCGATGAGCACTCGCCCGCTCAACTGCAGCGCGTGATCGAGTTCTCCGAGGCTCGTGACCCGTTGGTACTGCCAACCGTAAGCCTGAGCCAGGTGCCAAAAATCGACGGTTTGGGGAGTTGTGAAAACCCGTTGCATGGTGCGCTCGTCTACTTGATCGGCTACTTCAAGCTGCGTAAAAATCGAGCCGCCGTTGTCGTTTCCAACGATGATCTGCAAATTGATTTCGCCATCGAACTTGTCGATGGATAGCGAGCCAACATCGTGAAGTGCAGTCAGGTCGCCCATAAGAGCTCGAGTAAAACCGTTCGATTCGTGGATGCTCGCAAAATACTCTGCGTTCGCAATCGCGATACCCGTGGCTGTTGCAATCGTGCCGTCGATTCCGGCTAGGCCTCGGTTAGCAAAAACCAAAACCGGTTTAGCCGGAGCGTAGGAATCAGCCTCACGAATTAGTCGGCTGGCTCCGAGAACAATGCAGTCGTTCGGTTCGGTGGTTTCGTAAACCGCGCGAACCAGATTCGCGCGATCTAGAGTCGCGCTCGGTGTCGATACAAATTTCGAATCGAGTACTCGCCAGTTCGATAGCCAATCAAAATCGACTTCGGCGTCGACAGTAATTTCGTCGACGAATGCAGTTGCACGATTGGCAATGTCGAACTTGCCGTGAGTCTTTGAATTGACCACGACGGTTTCGATTTCTTCGTTGAACAAAAGTGCATTGACTCGTCGATTGAGAGTTGGCTTGCCAAAGACGATCACGCGCTTAATCTGATCGACCAAGTCATCGCCCGCAGCCAAAATGGCTCGATAGTTGACCACCACGTTGGTTCCAAAGCGGGCACCCGATGATGGCTCGGCAAAGATAGGCCAGCCGAAAGATTCGGCAAGTTCGACGGCGTCTTCGGTCGCGCCTGCTCCGGCGATAACTACTGTGGGCAGACTGGCGTCGAGAATTGCCCACTCAGGTTCGAGCGGGTCTTCTTCGATCTGAGCGGTGGCAACCAGGTCGGCTGCATTGGGCGAGTTGGCAGATAGCGGTTCGCGGAATGCGAGGTTTAGCTGAACCGGGCCGGGGGTCTCGCGAAGGGCCCAGGCAGTCGAAACCGCAATGGTTTCGGCCTTGGCGGCCAGGTCTTCGTCGGGCTCTGGTGCCTCGACATCGAATACTGTCTGCACCGCGGTGCCAAAGATGCCGATCTGGTCGGTGGTCTGGTTAGCCCCAACGCCGCGCAGCTCGGCGGGGCGATCTGCAGTCAAGAGAATTAGCGGCACCCCTGCGTGATGTGCCTCGAGCACGGCTGGGTGCAGGTTTGCCACGGCGGTGCCAGAGGTGGTGATTACGGCAACCGGTTTGGCCGATGCAAGCGAAGTTCCGAGGGCTCCAAAGGCAGATGAGCGCTCATCGAGACGAACGTGCAGGCTCAGTCGGCCGGCACTTGCCAGCTGCTCGGCCGCGACGGCCAAGGCTTGTGACCGTGAACCAGGCGATAGATAGATGTGCTCGAGGCCGGTGGTGGCCATGAGGTTGACCAGCAGGTGGGCCGCAAATTCTTGTGCCGGCGAACTAGTCATCGCGGTTATCTCGCAAACGATCGGCCAGGTTCTTTAGGTACTCGGTGGTGTTCCGGCCGCGGCTACCAGCAACCGGACGCCCATAAATGAGGTAGGCGAGGCCGCCGATAGGAGAAGCGACAAGGCAAAGAATGACCCAGAGTGCCTTTGGCAGATTGCGCACGGTGCGCTTGTCGGCCGATGCCGCGAATGCGGTGACGAAAACTGTGAAGATCACGTCGATGACTAGGGCGAACAGCATGATGCGCATGGACTAAGCCTAATCAGGGGTACCTACACTTGAAGAGTGAATAAAGCCTGGCTCATCTACACCCTGCTTCGACTCGGCGTTTTCGCCGTTGCACTCTCGATCATGCTGCTGCTCGGCTACAACCCATATGTAGCGACTGGGCTCGCCGCCATAGTGGCACTTTCGATTTCGCTACTTTTCTTTGGCAAACAACGCAACGCAGCTTCGACCGCGCTTTACGAATCGCGTAACAAGAACAAGGATGCGGACGCCGAAGTCGAAGACGCGAAACTAGCCGACGGCGACGACGCTTAAACCCCAGCCGAGCAAAATGCCATAAACGGCTGCCGCATAGCTGGTCAGCTTCAAAACCAATACCAATTCCTTAGGTGCTTTCGCAGTGAGAGCGATGAGTGTCGCCGGCGCAATCAAAAGCACCGAAGCGAACGCAAAGAATGTTGCCTGATAAAGAAGTGCGAAGAAAACCAAAAGACCAACTGGAATCCAGAGCAGCAAAACAAAAAGTGCAAGCGAAAGTTTGCGACCGAGAATCACGGCGAGAGTTCGCTTGCCAACGTGCTGATCGAGCTCGCGATCGCGGATGTTGTTAATCAACAAGACGGCGGTAGCCAGACATCCAATGCCAATTGCACCAATCAACGAATTGCCATCGAACTTGCCTAGCTGAATGTATGCGGTGCCCATGGTGGCGACCAGCCCAAAGAAAATAAATACAGATACTTCGCCTAGAGCCGCATAACCGTATGGGCGCTTTCCCCCGGTGTAGTACCAAGCGGCGACGATGGCAATCGCGCCAACTGCCAGCAACCACCAGAGTTGTGTCATTACAACGATGGTCAGACCCGCTATTGCTGCCGCGCCAAAGAATATGAAAGCGGCAATCTTGACCTGCTTTGGGCGAATTGAGCCGCTGCCAGTCAGGCGCATAGGGCCAACGCGGTTGTTGTCGGTGCCGCGGATTCCATCGCTAAAGTCGTTCGCGTAGTTCACGCCAATCTGCAAAAACAGTGCGACGGCTAGTGCAAGCCAAGCCAGCAAAGGCTTTTCTGCCTGCACGCTCGCTGCGGCCCCGTAACCGATGGCAACAGGGGCGACTGCCAGCGGCAAGGTGCGCAGTCGAGCGCCGGTTAGCCAAAGGGCGAGTTTGCGTTTGCGTGCCTTCTTTGAATTAGCCATGGTTCGCTTTCACTCAGTTGCCGAAAAGTTGGCGAATGGCCAACAGATCGTGCTTTTGATTCGACAATTTTGGCACCCGATCAACACGGATGATTCGCAGCGGTTTAGCCGCAGGCCCCAGCATCTCGGCCAGTTGGCTCGCCACCTCGTCGGCTACCTCAGGCGAACCGAGGAAGGCGATACCCACTCGTTGCCCCCATTCGTCATCGTCGAGTGCCGTCGCTGCAACCTCGACGACGCCACCGACGGCACTCGCGATTGCCTCTACGCGATCGAGTGAAATCTTGATGCCGCCAGAAATGATGACGCGATCGATGCGACCGAGTACGCGAAGTTTGCCGTCAGCCAGTTCGCCGACATCGTTGGTGATTAGTTTCGGTTGTGCATCGATAGAGAGTGTCGGCGAAGTGATTGCGATGCGGTCTTGCGAGTCAAACGAGATTGCAACTTCATCAAGTGGCGATCCGTTGTAGACGACTCCACCGAAAGTTTCTGCAGCGCCATAGGTTTCAACCAAGTTCACGTGCTGATCCATAAGTTGTTCGATCAAGTTGCTCGGCACAGATTGTCCGCCAACCAAGATCGCGTCGTAGCTGCGAAGTGCGCGCAGCACCGTTTCGTCATGAGTCGCGGCAATCGCCAGGCGTTGCAATTGGGTTGGTACCAGCGCGGTGAATTTGTGTTCATGGCGCAGCATCGAGGTATTGAGTACGAAAGCCTCTGCCGTGAATGACACCGCGGTATTCATGACCACCGGCTGCGTTTCGGCAACTGCCGATCGCACCAAAACATTTAAGCCAGCGACGTAATTGATTGGCAGTGCTAACAACCACTGACCTTGCACACCGAGCCTTTGTGCGCTCAACCGTGCCGCCGCCAGAGCTGCAGCGGCGCTGTGGCGAATGCGCTTCGGGGTGCCCGACGAACCGCTGCTTTCAATGATGAACGCAACCTGGTCTTCGACCTGATCCGGTAGGCCGTGAACCTCTGGCATGAGGCCGTTGACCTCTGGCGGGGTGATGAAAAGCGCCTGCCTACCGGCGAGGGCATCGATAACAGCCAACTGTGCGCCGACAACATCGCTGGCGGCAACCAGCTTTAGAACTGCCAATTAAATCCTGACCAGTCCGGCTCGCGCTTCTCTAGGAACGCATCGCGACCCTCTGCGGCCTCGGCCGTGCCGTAGGCCAGACGGGTTGCTTCGCCAGCAAATAGTTGCTGACCAACCAAACCATCGTCGACAGCATTGAAGGCGTACTTGAGCATACGAACGGCCTGTGGTGACTTGCGCAAAATCTCGGTTGCCCATTCGACGCCGACCTTTTCTAGATCTGCGTGATCGACAACCGCGTTCACAACGCCCATTTCATAGGCCCGCTGAGCCGAGTACTCCTGACCCAAAAAGAAAATCTCGCGGGCAAACTTTTGGCCAACTTGGCGCGCAAGGTATGCGCTACCGAAACCTGCGTCGAACGATGCGACATCGGCATCGGTTTGCTTAAAGCGTGCGTGCTCGCGCGATGCAATCGAAAGATCTGCAATTACATTCAGCGAGTGACCGCCACCGGCTGCCCAACCAGGAACCAGTGCAATCACGATTTTTGGCATGAAGCGAATCAAACGTTGAACTTCGAGAATGTGTAGTCGACCACTTCGTGCCGAGTCGATTTCTCCTAGCGAACCCGAGTCACCGTCGTCGTATTTGTAGCCGTCTTTACCGCGCACGCGCTGATCGCCACCGCTCGAAAAAGCCCAGCCGCCATCCTTGTTTGAAGGACCGTTGCCGGTTAGCAAGACAACGCCAACCTTCGAGTCGATGCGAGCGTGCTCTAGCGCCGAATAAAGTTCGTCGACAGTCTGTGGGCGAAAAGCGTTGCGAACCTCTGGACGATTGAACGCGATGCGAACAATGCCAAAGGTGTTGTGACGGTGGTAAGTAATGTCGCTGAAGTGCTCGAAGGCCTTCACTGGGTGCCAGATGGCAGCATCAAACAGCTCGGACACCTGATTAGACATGAACCTAGACTAACAACGTGCCTAGTTTCGATAAACCCTCGCTTAGCGACCTCGAGGCTGCACTGCGCGTAGTTTCCCTTCCAATGCGAGTGAAATTTCGCGGGTTACGGATGCGCGAACTCGCGATCTTCGAAGGCCCGAGTGGCTTCACCGAGTGGTCTCCGTTTCTCGAATACGAAACCAATGAGGCTGCCGCTTGGCTGGCCGGCGCCCTTGAGTTTGGCTGGGGTCAGACCCCCGCGCTGCTCCGCGATTCGGTAGGCATCAACGCGACTCTGGCTGCCGTGCCGGCTGCCGAAATTGAGTCGGCGCTGTCCGGCTTTGGTGACTTCAACACCGTGAAGATCAAAGTGGCCGAGCAGGGTCAGTCGATCGAAGACGATTTGGCGCGCATCCGTGCTGTGTATTCGACCTATCCGGGAGTGCGAATTAGGCTCGACGCCAACGGCGGATTCTCGGTTGAGGCTGCGATCGAGTTGGCGAAGCAGTTGGCGATTGAGTCGATTGACCTCGAATATTTTGAGCAGCCGGTCAAGACCATCGCCGAGTTGGCCGAGGTACGCATTAAGCTCGCGCGAATTGGAACACTCGTTGCCGCAGACGAATCAGTGCGCAAGGTTTCTGACCCGCTGGCGGTTGCTCAGGCCGGCGCGGCCGACCTGCTCGTGATCAAGGCACAGCCACTCGGCGGAATTTCGAACGCCATGTCGATCATTGAAGCGGCAAAATTGCCGGTCACTATTTCGAGTGCTCTGGAGTCATCGATCGGAATCTCGATGGGTTTGCATTTGGCAGCCGCCACTGAATACGCAAATCGCGACGCTGGACTTGGCACGCTTGCGCTTTTCGAAGATGACGTTTGTGACGAGCCGCTTATTGCTATCGACGCAAAGCTGCCGGTAACTCGCGTCGTGCCTAGCGAAGCGAAAATGCGAAAGTATGCGGTCGACACTGAGCGACGTGACTGGTGGTTACAACGCCTGCGCGATTGCTACGCAGTTTTGTAATTCTTATTTGAGTCCGCTGTAAACGTGCAGTCCCTTGAAGAAGAGATTCACAATGGTGAAGTTAAAGATCACCGCGGCAAAACCAATTAGCGCAAGCCAGGCACTGCGACGACCCGACCATCCGCGCGTTGCGTTCGCGTGCAGGTAGCCGGCATAAATAGTCCAGATGATGAAGGTCCAGACCTCTTTGGTGTCCCAACCCCAGTAACGGTGCCAGGCACGCTCCGCCCAGATCGCGCCTGCGATCAAGGTGAAGGTCCAGAGAATAAAGCCGACGATGTTAAAGCGATAAGAGAGTTTCTCTAGGCGAGCCTCGGCTGGAAAAACCTTTAGTACGCGCTTGATAAAGGCACTCAGTTTGTCTTTGCGGGCGGCGAACCACTGCGAGCCCTTGAGCAGATAGGCCACCGACAGGGCCGCCGCGATGTTGAAGAACGATGTTGCCAGCACGGCAACGGTGACGTGAATGACCAGCCAGTAACTCTGCAACGCTGGCATCAAGGTCTTCACCTGCACGTAGAAAACGGTGGTTGCCGCACCCAGCACGAGCAGTGCGAAACCAGTGACCATTACCGAAATCACTCGAATCTCTGCGATGAAAATTTGTGAGATCAAGAAGATGGCGACGATGACGAAGCTTCCGCTGATGCTGAATTCGTACATGTTGGCCCAAGGAACACGAGCCGCTGCGATGCCTCGCATGATTACTCCGGCACCGTGAAGTGCAGCTGCAACCGAAGCAGTGATGATTGCAACCTTGGCAAGACCAGCCGAGCGCTTAGCAACCTTCTTGTCTTCGCTTGCCGCGCGAGCCAATTGCGAGGTGAAGGTTAGAAACGAAACTGTGTAGATGGCCATCGCTGCATAAATAAACAGAAGCGAAATTTGCGATAGGCCTTCGTTGAGCGTCACACTAGTCATTCTTTGCTGCCTTTATTTGTTGCGCAATCTCTGCGATTACTTTTTCAAGTGTAGGGTCGTCTCCGCGAGCGAGAGCCGCGATCTCAAAACCGGTGGCGGTCTTGCGAACCCAAACGCGACGACGTGGCACCAAAAGCGAAAGCATCAAACCGCCAAGTGCAAGAAGTGCAAAGAAGAGCACCCATCCTTGGCCAGGGTTGTAAGAAACATCGAGCGATGCAAAACGTTTGAGCGAATCGAAAGAAACGGTGCCGAGGTTGTTCGGCAGTTTCGCAGTCTGGCCGACAGTTAGGCGAAGGCCCTTGACGCCAGACTTTCCGCCGGCGACCTGCTTCATCTTTTGAATATCGAGCGAGTACACGTTCTGCGGTACGCCACCGTTTAGGCCAAGGTCGCCAACGTACACGTTCGCGGTAAGCATCGGGTCGATTGGAGCCGGAAAGTTAGAAGTGAGAGCACCGGTGGTCAGCTCGGCTGCCGTCGGGTAGAAGAACGAGATCATGCCGAACTGGGTCTTGCTGTCAGGAACCTTGATTACGCCAAGCGAGGTGTAGTTCTTGTCCTGCGGCAGATAGGCCGTCGGGCCAGAGAACAGCACGGTTCCAGCCGCGTCGCGCACAGTTAGCACTGGAGCGTAGCCATTTCCGGTCAAAAAGACGTTCGAACCCGGCAGTTCTAGCGGCTCATTGACCCGGATAACCGAGGTGCTCGGCTTGCCATTGACCCCGACCTGGCTGGTCACAGTGGCCCGAAAGTCGAGCGGGGTGCCAATGTTGGTGCGATTCTTCAGGTCGAAGCTGGCCTCGAACTTGTCGAGCGTCATACGAAACGGAACCAGTTGGCTCTCGTTAAAGAAGGCGCCTGGGCTGATTGAGTCGTAGCCGGTCAGGTTGTTCACGAAGGTCTCGCCCTCGACCAAAACGCGCTGACCGCTGTAGCTGAAGCCGCCGCCGAGACCGACAGCAATCAAAAGGCCAACGAGCGAGTAGTGAAAGATCAGGTTTCCGGTTTCACGCAAGTAACCACGCTCTGCCGCAACCGAGTTGCCGGTAACGACAACGCGATAACGCTCCTGACGCAAAACCTTTTCGGCCTTCGCCACGATGTTCGCCTTGCGCGTAGTGAATGTCGCGTTGGCGGGCATCCTTGCAAAAAGTTTTGGAGCAACCGGTGGTTCGGCACGAAGCGCAGCGGTGTGAACCTTAGTTCGCGGAAGCACGCAACCAATTAGCGAAACGAAAAGCAAGATGTAGATCGCACTAAACCAACTCGAGGTGTACACGTCGAACAGTTGCATCGCGTCGAGAATTTTCGCGAGACCCGGATTGTTGTCGATGAACTGCGTGACACCATTCGGGTCAGAACTGCGCTGTGGGTAGAGCGAGCCAGGAATCGCTGCGGCTGCCAAAAGTAGCAAAAGCAACAGCGCGGTGCGCATCGATGTGAGTTGACGCCAAATCCAACGCAGCCAACCGCGAGCACCGAGTTCTGGCAACTCGACCTCGTCGCTGCGCGAATACTTAGAGCGCTGGGATGAAGCCATTGTTCACCACCTGAATCCACTCGATGACGCTGTTCCACAAACCGGTAACCAACAGCACGCCAAGAACCATCAGCAATGCGCCACCAGCGATGTTGAAAGCACGGATGTGCCTGCGAACAAAGTTAACCGAACGAGTCGCCCAAGAGAAACCGGCGGCGATCAGCACGAACGGAATGCCGAGGCCGAGCGAGTATGCGATGGTCAACACGATGCCTCGAGCCGCCTGACCCTGGTCGAGGCTAAGTGCCAGAACCGAGGCGAGGGTTGGGCCGATGCACGGGGTCCAGCCAAGACCGAACACGACGCCCAGCAGTGGAGCGCCGAGTAGCCCCATCCTTGGTCGCCAGCCCGACTTGACCGTGCGCTGCAGCCACTCAAATCGGCCTACCATGACCAGGCCCAGCGCGATCACAATGGCACCGAGAATCTGCTGCACCAGAAGGCGCCCGCCGAGTTTGGCGAAAGCGGCGAGGCCACCGAACGCTGCACCCAATGAAACGAAAACCAGGGTGAAACCGAGCACGAACAGCACACTGCCGATTACTACACGCGACCGATCGCTCGCTTGAGCCGAGACATAACCTAGGTAGCCCGGCAACAGCGGCAGCACACATGGAGACAGGAACGATACGAGTCCGGCGAGCAATGCGATGGGAATGGCCAGTGCCATTGAACCGTCAAGAATGATCGCCGCTAAATTCACTTTTCGGTGACCACTCGCTTAATCAATGCATCGAGTGTTCCCTTTTCGAGGCGGCCGAGAATTCGCGCGGCAACCTTGCCGTCACGATCGATTACCAAAGTAGTTGGAACGGCCTGCGGTGAAACTACGCCCGAGAACGCGAGCAAAACCGAACCGGTCGAAGAATCAAGGATGCTCGGCCAATCGATTTTGAAAGTTCTGTCGAAGGCGAGCGCTGTATCTGCAGTATCGCGAACGTTCACACCGATGAACTGAACTTTTTGACCTGCGTACTTCTTGTTAAGCGCAACGAGGTCTGGCGCCTCCGCTCGGCAAGGAGCGCAACCCGCATACCAAAAGTTCATCACCACTGCGACGCCAGCGAGCTGATCGCTCGAAACCGTCGCGCCGCTCTCAGTCTTGCCGCTCCATTTGACGGCGGACAAACGATTTACTTTTGCAAATTCGCTAACCGTGCCATCGCCGGCAATGTAATTCTTGTTGTCGCCCGACTTGTACTGATTCGCCAACGTGTCGTTTGCGCATCCGGCCAGTGAAAACACCGTGGCCGCCGCGAGCGCGAGGGCAACTAAACGCTTTGAAACTGACATGCCCATTAGACGGCACCTCGGTCTTTAGCGGCGCGCGACGATGCCGGTGCCCGGTAATCGACTTCGACCCAGTCGGTCGACTTGCTGCCGTCGCCGGTCAGCTCAAACGAGGTGATCGACGACAGGGCGCAGCGACGCTTCTTTGGGTTGTGCATAAGCGGCTGGCCGGTTACGCCCAGGTGCACCATCCAGATCGGCAGCTGGTGGGTCACAATCACAAGGTCACCGTTCGGTACCTGCTCGGCCAGGTCGGCCATGGCGTCAAGCATTCGAGCCAGGATGTGCTGATATGGCTCGCCCCACGATGGGCGATACGGGTTGCGCAGGTGAAAGTAAAGGTGCGGGCGCACAGCGACGTGGCGGGCGCTTAGCTTGCGACCCTCAAAGATGTTGAATGGCTCAATCAGGCGCTCGTCCAGGCCAGTGACCAGCCCGAAACCCTCGGCAATCGGCTCGGCAGACTGCTGAGTACGAAGCAGGGGTGAAGCAACAAGTCGAGTTACCTCGCGGCCCTCATCAACAAGAGCGTTGGCCGCGTCACGAGCCATGAGCGAACCGTGCTCGCTCAGCCCAAAACCATCGAGGCGACCGTAGAGAACGCCATCAGGGTTAAATACCTCGCCGTGGCGAACTAGGTGAACGCGATTGGCGGGCATGACCCCAAGTTTACCCTCGGCTAAACTTGCGAGGTATCGCCGATTCAGGCAACCCCCAGCCGAAAGCAAGGAACAAATGCGCGAGCGCACACTCGTTAAAGACTTGGCAGCACGCCAGGACGGACCGGTCACTCTCGGCGGCTGGGTAGACAAGGTTCGCGATCAGAAGCGCATCCAGTTCGTGATTTTGCGCGATGAGACCGGCGATGTTCAGGTCACCTACCCACGCCCTGTCGTCGGCGACGCTCCTGACGAGAACGACGCGTTGGCGTCAAAGATTTCGGGCCTCACCGCAGGCTCGTTCATCTGGGTTCACGGCAACTTGGTTCACGACGAGCGCGTAAAGCTCGGCGGGCTCGAGATTCAACTTCGCGATGTTGAGGTTGTCTCGCTTGCCGACCCAATCAGCCCAATCGCCGAAGACACTTCGATCGACAAGCGCCTCGACTGGCGTTTCCTGGACCTACGCCGCCCAGAGATGAACCTCGTTTTCCGCGTGCAGACCACCATCGAGGCGACCTGGCGCGACTACTGGCGCGAGAACGGCTTCGTCGAGATTCACTCGCCAAAGTTGATGGCGAGCCCGTCTGAGTCGAACGCTGAACTCTTCAAGCTCGAATACTTCGAGGGTCACGCCTACTTGGCGCAGAGCCCGCAGTTCTACAAGCAGATGGCAATGATGTCTGGCCTTGGTCGCATCTTCGAAATCGGCCCAGTGTTCCGTGCCGACCCATCGTTCACCTCGCGTCACGCAACCGAGTTCGTTTCGGTCGACATCGA
>JBDKLV010000053.1:0-15463 GCA_039795455.1 Actinomycetota bacterium | reverse complement strand
TACCTGCGACTGTCGCAGCGGCAATCGAGTAGTACTTGAGCGGAGTCAGATCGGTCTCGGTAAGTCGCTGCAAAATGCCCGCAGCCTTCGGACCCTGCACTGCAATCAGCGACCACTTGTCGCTTTCGTCGTTCACTTCGACGGCGAACTCTTCTTTGCGGTCGTTCAACGCGTGGGCCACTGGATGGCGGTTGCCGGCATTGGCAACCACTAGGTAGTGGTGCTCACCGAGGCGATAGACAATCAGGTCGTCAATAATTCCGCCGTCTGGGTTGCAGATCATCGAGTACTTGGCTCGACCAACCGCGATTTCAGATGCGAGGCCAACGAGAGCGTGATCTAGAAACTCGGCCGCTTGCTCGCCAGATACAAAAATCTCGGCCATGTGTGAAATGTCAAAGATGCCGGCAGTATTGCGAACTGCTGCGTGCTCCTCTAGATCGCTACCGTAACGAACCGGCATCTCCCAGCCACCAAAGTCGGTGAAGCTAGCTCCCAGTCGCTCGTGAATCGAATGCAGAACAGTTTGCTGTGACATGGTTTCTTTCTTTCGCTCTTGGCTACTTAGGTTGTTGCTGAGTAATGCAGTGAATGCCGCCACCGCGCGCAAAGAGTTCGCGCGCATCGACCAGCACCACCTTGCGGTCGGGGTAGCAGCTTTCGAGAATCTCTTTAGCACGTGCATCCATGACGTCGTCGAACGCGCAAAGAATCACGCCGCCGTTGACCAGATAGTGATTCACATACGAGTAATCGACGAAGCCTTCGTGATCGCGAAGAGTGGTCGGGGCAGGTAACGCAATTGTTTCGAGCCCGGCACTCTCAAGCGTGGCCTTGACCTCGGCGCTGACTTCGAAGTCGGGATGCTCGGGGTTGGTCTGATCGTGAAACAGCACTCGGTTTTCGCCAACGAAGCAAGCCACGATGTCGATGTGACCCAGAGTGCCAAAGTCTTCGTAGTCGCGGGTAAGTCCACGCTTGATCCAGATCGCCTCGGTGGTGCCGAGCATGGCGTGAATTTCGGTTTCGACCTCGGCCTTTGATTTACCGGGGTTGCGGCCCGCTCCAAGCTGCACGGTCTCAGTCAGCAAAACCTTGCCAGCGCCATTCACGTGGATGCCGCCACCCTCATTGACCAACCAGCTGCGTCGGGCCGGTGTGCCAGTTTGGCTTGCGATGAAGCCCGCGGTCTTGTCGTCTTTTTCCCAGGCGGCCCAGTTTCCTTGCGAGCCCCAGCCGTTGAAAACCCAGTCGACTGCCACCAGGTTGTCATTCGCATCTTTGACGAATGTGGGGCCAATGTCGCGCATCCAGCCGTCGTTCAATTCGAACTCAACAATTTCGATTCGCGGGTCGAGATAGCGGCGCGCGGTTTCGACATCGCGGGCGTTGGCGAGCATGGTGACGGATTCAAAATTGACCACAGCGTTGGCAACGTTTGACCAAACGGTGTATGCGGCCTTGGCATCGGCTTCTGTCTCGCCGAGTGTGTAGCCCGCTGACGGCCAAGCCATCCAGGTGCGTTCGTGTTCGACCCACTCGGCGGGCATGCGAAGATGCGCGTTAGTCAACAGGCTTCACCAACTTGTCGTAGGTGTCTGGTCGACGGGTCTTCAAAAACGGAAACAGGTCGAGCCAGTCACGACGTTGATCAAGATCTAGGTCGGCAACTAGCACTTCGTCTTGGTCGCGCGAAGCCTGCGCGAGAATGCGACCATATGGGTCGCAGATGAAACTCGATCCGTAAAAAGTAAGGGCACCTTCGAAGCCCCAGCGATTCGGAACAACCATGAAGGTGCCGTTACCGATGGCGTTACCGACGATGACCTGACGCCAAAGTGGTTCGGTATCAAAGTCTGGGTGATCTGGTTCGCTACCGATTGCTGTCGGGTAACAAAGCACTTCTGCTCCGCGCAGTGAGTAGTTGCGAGTTACCTCTGCAAACCATTCGTCCCAGCAAGTGGGCAATCCGAGTTTTGCTTCGACTCCGCCTAGGTCGAGTGAGTAAACCGGATACGGCTCTGAGGTCGCTGGCCCTGGAGCGAAGTATTTGTCTTCGTAGTAACCCGCCGTAATAGGAATGTGCAATTTCGGTGTACGGGCAACCAGCTCGCCGGTAGGCGAGACGATGATCGCCACATTGAGGCCGCGACCATCGGCCATGTCCTGGTACTCGTATAGAGAGGCATGAACGTAGCAGTTATTGGCCTTGGCTTGTTCGGCAGCAAAGGAGAAGGTCGGGCCTGTGAGCAGTGGCTCGGCGAGCAGATTCGGGGTCTCGGTTGGCTTAGTGTCCGCCATGTAGCGCGACAGGGTTAGCTCCGGCAAAAATACGATCTTTGCGCCGGCGTCTGCTGCCAACTTGATGCCAGTTGCCAATGCGGCGAGATGTGCACCGTTGTCGACCTGCCAGTGCATCTGTACTAAGCCGACTCGCACTGGGGTGCGGCTCGGTTCGTGTACTCGGCTCAGACTTGGCTTTGCCTCGGCGACAGTGAGTTTCACGTCAGCTCCTTGGAATCGAGTCGAGGATTTGCTTGATCAAATCAAGATCGGTCAGAGGGTTCACAATTGCGAAACGCAGGTTAGGAGTTCCGGCGTGCGACGATGGCACAACGAAGGCAACCTGCTCGGCAAGTAGCCGATCACTCCACTTCTGGTAGTCATCTTTACTCCAACCAAGTTTCTCGAAAACGACGACAGACAGCATCGGCTCGCGAACCAATTTCAAATCATCACGCGCTCGAATCAACTCGGCTGCCTGCACAGCGAGTTCGCAGTTCGTCTCGACGGCTTTGCGGTACGCGGCAACACCGTGAGTCGCAAGCGAGAACCACAATGGCAAACCGCGTGGGCGACGAGTCAGGTTGATTGCATAGTCGCTCGGGTTCCACTCGCCAGATTCGGTGAGTGTGTCGAGATACTCGCCGTGCTGAGTGTGTGCCTGACGTGCAAGTTCCGGGTTGCGATAGATCAAAGCACAGGCGTCGAAAGGTGCGAACAGCCATTTGTGCGGATCGACAATCACGCTGTCGGCGTGCTCGACTCCGGCGTAAAGCTTTCGATGCGATTTCGACAGGATGCCCGCCAGTCCATATGCACCATCAACGTGAAGCCACTTGCCGTGCTGCTTGGCAACATCGGCGATGCTTGCGATGTGATCGACGATTCCAAAGTTTGTTGTGCCTGCGGTAGCAACCACCGCAAAGATGCGCGAAACATCGTCGGCAGCGATGGCCTCGGCAACAGCCGAGCCGTGCAGTTGACCGTTCTCGTCAGCCTTGGCAACAACTATGTCGACATCCATGATTCGGGCCGCGCTCTTTAGACTGCTGTGCGCCTCGCTGCTGCAAACAAAGGCCAGTCGCTTGCCGGCTGGGGCGTTAAAGTGACGGCGCGCGGCCACCAGAGCCGAAAGGTTGCCAATTGTGCCGCCCTGAACGAAAACCCCGCCAGCGCTGGCTGGCAGCCCACATTCGCTTGCCAGCCAAGCGAGCACTTCGTTCTCGGCGTAAACGGCACCTGCGCCCTCGAGCCAGGAGCCGCCGTAGATTGCCGATGCCGAAACGATCAGGTCGAAAAGTTTCGATGCCTCGGTTGGCGCGGAGGGAATGAACGAAAGGTAACCCGGGTGATCCGTGCTGATTGTCGCCGGAGCAAGCACCAATTCAAAAACTTTGAGCGCAGCCACTCCACCGATTCCCGACTCGGTGATGGTCGGGCCGGCCAAGCGAGCGAGTTCGTTTTCGGGCTGAGCGTGATCGAGCGGAGGAGGTGAGTAGCTCAGGCGGTTGCGCGCGTAATTAAAGACCGCTTCGCGCAGGTCGCCGGTGATCTCGTGCATCTTTGCACTCTCAGGAGTTGGCATTGCTACTCGGCAGATTCTCCAGAGTTGGCCTTCGCGATTTCTGCGTGCACGGCATCCATGTCGACATTTCGAATAGCACCGATGAGCTCGTTCAAATTGGCCTCTGGCAACGCACCAGCCTGGTTGAACAACATGACTCCATCGCGGAATGCCATCAAAGTCGGAATCGAGCGAACGTCAAGCGCTGCAGCCAAACCCTGGTTTGCTTCGGTGTCGACCTTGCCAAAAACAATGTCACTGTTGGCCTCGCTCGCTGCTTCGAAAATTGGGCCAAACATTCGGCAAGGGCCACACCACTCCGCCCAAAGGTCGATTAGAACGATTCCGTCTTGCTGAACGGTTGCGCCGAAATTCGCCTCGGTCACTTCGATGGTTGCCACGTTTCACTCCTTGCTGTTTGGGCCACGACGATTCCAGTGATCACGATCACGGCTCCGACGGTTTGGGCCAAGTCGATTCTCTCGCTTAACCAGAGGTATCCAAAAACGAAAGCGAAGATGGTCTCGGCTGTACTGGCCACGCCCACTCCAGATGCGCTCAAGTGGCGCAGGCTCATGGTGGTCAGCAGCATTGGCAAAAACGAACCGGCGAGCGCGACCCAGGTCAGCAATACCCAAACCGGCACGGTTAGGCCAGCGAGATTGCCGCCGAGATTGACCTCGCCGCCGGCTGAGAATCCGGCGGTACCGGTAGCCAAACCCACAACGAGCCAAAACAGGCTGGCGGCCGCGAAACCAAAGAACAGAGTCGAATATGAGTCTCGGGTGCGCTGCAGGCGTTCGCCCATGATGAAGTTGAAGCTGAGCAGAACTGCTGCCAAAGCGGCCCAGAGCACGCCAATCGGGTTCAGCCATGAATCCCAAGGATGCGAAACCACAATCAACCCAGCCAACACGAGCGCAACCGCCAACCAGAGACGGCGGTGCACCGCATCCTTGAAAATCACCAGGCTGGCAACCGGAACGATAACGACTGCGGTGTACTCAATAAGAAGTGCGGGGCCGACCTGCATGGTGCTGACCGCGTTCGAATAGGCCCACTGCATGAGACCGATGCCAAGCACTCCGTAAGCCGCGAACTTGCCGGCCTCACGCCACTCAATCTTGAAGGTCTTAGGCGCCCGAATAGCGATCACGACCGCGGCGATCAGAGCCACGGCGAGTGAGCGGAATAGAACCAATTGACCCGCGGTTATGCCACTGTGAATCAGCACTTTCGTGGTGCTGGCGTTCAATCCAAATAGCAGTGAGGCCGTTAGTGCCATGACGACACCAAGCGTCGGGTGCTTATGATTCGGGCTCACCAAGACAGCCTAAGGTAGTGCAATGACCAGTTTCGTTTTGGGTGGCGGGTGCTTCTGGTGCCTTGACTCTTCTTTTATGCAGTTCGATGGCGTGCACGATGTCGAAGTTGGCTACATGGGTGGCCATGTCGATAACCCTGGTTACGAAGCGGTCTGCGATGGCACGACTGGCCACGCCGAAGTGGCACGAATCGACTTTGATGAGACCAAGATTCCGGCCGAAGTCATTCTCGACATGTTCTTCACAATGCACGACCCACGCCAACTCAACCGTCAGGGCAACGACATCGGCACCCAATACCGCTCGTGCATGTTCTACACGACGGATGCACAGCGCGAACTTTTCGAGCAGGCTCGCGATCGGGCGAGTGAGCTTTGGGGTGGTGGCGTGGTTACAGAGATTGCGCCGGCAACTGAGTTTTGGGTGGGCGAGGAGTATCACCAAGACTTCTTCGCAAAGAACCCGAACCAGGGATACTGCAATGCCGTGGTCTTGCCGAAGATGGCCAAGGTTCGCGCAGGTTTTGCACAGTACCTAAAGCACTAGTCGTTCTTCACAGATTCTTCGCCTCGGTCCTAAGGCGAAACTAAGTTCGAGATTCTTCTTTTTGTCGTTACTACAGAAAGAAGCCTCATGTCAGAGCTCATTACGGTTTCGGGTTTGGTTGCTACCACTCCGCGTCACCTTGTCACTCAAGACGGCCTGCCGATCACCTCGTTCCGCTTGGCCGCCGCACACCGCCGATTCGACCGCAAAGAAAATAAGTGGGTTGACGGCGAGACCAACTGGTTCACCGTCACCTCATTCCGCCAGTTAGCAATCAACGCTGCGGGCTCAATCTCAAAGGGTGAGCGCGTGCTCATCACCGGCAAGTTGCGGGTTCGCGACTGGGACAACGGCGAGCGCGCTGGCACCTCGGTCGAGATCGAAGCTGACTCGATGGGGCACGACATCACCTGGGGCACTTCGGTATTCACTCGAACCGTTCTGGTTCGCGAACCAGAAGCCGCCGACGAAGCCGAACTAGAGCCGGTGGCCTAAACACAGACTGCTGCGGCGGTGCCTAACCCCTCGGGTGCCGTCGCAGCGCCAACCAAGCGAATCGAGATTTCTCCGATTCGGGCGGACGGCGCTCATTCAATTCCGACTGCACATTTAGCGCTCTAGTTAGAGCCATTCCAACGGGTAAAATTGCCCTAAGCAGACGGCGGCGAATGAGCGCCGTTTTTTATTGAAAGAGACTCCATTGGCTGAATTCATCTATCAGATGATCAAGGCGCGCAAGGCGCACGGCGAGAAGGTCATCCTCGATGACGTAACTCTGGCCTTCTACCCAGGCGCAAAGATCGGCGTGGTCGGCCCTAACGGCGCCGGTAAGTCAACCGTTTTGAAGATCATGGCCGGTCTCGATACCCCGAGCAACGGCGAGGCTCGCCTCAGCCCTGAATACAGCGTAGGCATGCTCATGCAGGAGCCGCCGCTAGATGAGAACCTGACAGTTCTCGGCAACGTTGAACTGGCCGTCAAAGACACCAAGGCCAAGTTAGACCGCTTCAACGAAATCTCGGCACTCATGGCCGAGCCAGATGCCGACTTCGATGCTCTGCTTGCCGAGATGGGAACCCTGCAGGAGCAGATTGATCACCTCGACGCCTGGGACCTTGATTCGCAACTGGAACAGGCAATGGATGCACTGCGCTGCCCACCGGGCGATACCCCCGTGACCCACCTCAGTGGAGGTGAGCGTCGTCGTGTCGCGCTGTGCAAGCTTCTGCTCGAAAAGCCAGACCTATTGCTTCTCGACGAACCGACTAACCACCTCGATGCCGAGTCTGTGCTTTGGCTCGAGCAGCACTTGGCTAAGTATCCGGGTGCAGTTTTGGCGGTTACTCACGATCGTTACTTCCTCGACAACGTCGCCGAGTGGATTCTCGAGCTCGACCGCGGCCGCGCATATCCATACGAGGGCAACTACTCGACTTATCTAGACAAGAAGCGCGAGCGTCTTGAGGTTCAAGGTAAGAAAGATGCGAAGCTTGCCAAGCGACTCGAAGAAGAACTTGAGTGGGTTCGCTCGAACTCGAAAGCTCGTCAGGTTAAGTCAAAGGCTCGATTGTCGCGCTACGAAGAGATGGCTGCCGAAGCAGAGCGCACTCGCAAGCTCGACTTTGAAGAAATTCAGATTCCTGCCGGCCCGCGTCTCGGAAACGTGGTAATCGAAGCTAACAACCTAAAGAAGGGCTTTGGCGATCGCGTGCTGATCGACAACCTGACCTTCTCGCTACCTCGTAACGGAATCGTTGGAGTGATCGGACCGAACGGTGTTGGTAAGTCGACGCTTTTCAAGACCATCGTCGGCATGGAGCCAAAGGACGGCGGCGACCTCAAGGTCGGAGAGACCGTAAAGATCTCGTATGTTGACCAAGGCCGTGGCGGTATTGACCCAAATAAGACCCTGTTCGAAGTCGTGTCAGAAGGACTCGATTACATGATGGTCGGAAACACCGAAGTACCTGCGCGTGCCTACGTCGCAGCCTTCGGATTCAAGGGGCCAGACCAGCAGAAGCTTGCTGGGGTTCTCTCGGGTGGTGAGCGCAACCGTTTGAACCTCGCGCTCACGCTCAAGCAGGGTGGAAACCTTCTGCTTCTCGACGAGCCGACCAACGACCTCGATGTCGAAACCTTGTCGAGCCTCGAGAACGCGTTGCTTGAGTTCCCAGGTTGTGCCGTGGTGATCACTCACGACCGTTGGTTCCTCGACCGCGTGGCAACGCACATCCTTGCCTATGAAGGCACCGATGAGAACCCGAGCAACTGGTACTGGTTCGAAGGCAACTTCGAGGCTTACGAAGAGAACAAGATTGCGCGCCTAGGCCCAGAAGCCGCGAAGCCGCACCGTTCTACCTACCGCCGACTAACCCGCGACTAGTCGCTGATGCGGACCGAGCCCTCTTGGGCGACGGTCGCAACTAACTCGCCAGATTTAGTGAAGAACCTGCCGATTGCTAGGCCGCGTCCGCCTTGCGCAGTCGGCGACTCCTGCACGTAAAGCAACCATTCGTCGGCTCTAGCAGGTCGGTGAAACCAGATTGCGTGATCGAGGCTGGCCGCGCGCAACTTTGGATTAGACCAGGCGATCCCGTGCTTGCGGTAGATGCTCTCGAGAATCGTGTAATCGCTCGCGTAGGCGATGGCGGCGCGGTGCAAGTTGGCGTCATCGTTCAACTTTCCAGTGGTCTTCAGCCAAACCGCTTGGTGGGCCACGCGCTCGCCCTCAACAAAAAAGAACAGCGACGACGGTACAAAGCGCATATCGAATGGTCGATGAGTTGACCAGTGCGCAATCGGGTTCTTCTCGTCGTGAATGTAATCGTCGATCAGATCATTCAACTTAGGTAACGTCTCGGGGTCTGGAATGTCGCTCGGAAAATCATCCTGGTGTTCGAGCCCCGGTTCCGGTTCCTGAAACGAAGCAATGCAAGAAAAAATCGGCAGGTCATTCTGAAATGCCTGCACACGTCGCGTCGAATAACTACGTCCATCACGGATGCGGTCTACCGCAAAGTGAATCGGAATTTCCAGATCGCCTGGGCGTAAAAAGTAGCCGTGTAGTGAGTGCACGATGCGCGTTGGAGAGTCGATGGTTTTTGCGGCAGCGCTCAGGCTCTGGCCGAGAATCTGGCCACCAAAGGTTCGCCCGGTAAACATCCAGTGCGACTGGCCCTCGAACCATTCGTCACGACCGTTGCGCTGCTCGATTGGTTTCAGGTCGAGAATCTCGACCAAATCGCGAAACGGGTCTGATAGGTCGTGTACGGTCATCTGGTCCTTCAACTTTGAATGGCATCCAGAAGGTAGTTTAGAGAGCGATGTCTAAGCACTTTGTTCTAGCCGACGAGCAATCCGCTCGCGACCTTCAGTCATTCTTGTCACGCGCCAAGCGTCTCGACCCAGAAGGGCTAGTTCGCCTTAGCGCCTTCGGTCGGCTCTTGGCCGCTTACGTGGCTCCGATTTTTGCCGTTGGCCTCATGGATGAATCGCCAACCGTGATTGGCATGCGCACCAGCGAGCTCACCAAGGATGCAGAAATCGAGACCATGGTGCCAATCTCGGCTGTGCTCGATCGCCTTGCCAGGGTGCTCGACTCGGGTGCAACCGAGTATCTGATTGAGCTGCCCGAATCGTCTGCTAGGGCAGCCTGGGCTGGTATTTCGGCGCCTAGAAGCGGCTGGCAAGAAGTTGGCAGTATCACCGAGGCGGAGCTAACCGAGTTGGCCCGTGCCGGCATCAAAGAGGTTCAAGACACTTTGCCTACCTCGGTTGGCGGGCCGATTGCAGCGCGCATCCGTGGTGAGATTTGGGGTAGGGGCGTTGCTCAGTACACCAAGGTGCCGACCGGGGCTGCGTTCGTTATCGCAGGTTTAGGTTTCTTGACCGAGCACGAGGTTGTGCCAATCTATGAAGCCGATCGCTGGGTGCGCTTGTCGAGCGAGTTTGGACACGTACTGGCGAGAGCCGCCAACAAAGTCGTTTAGTCCTCGGTGCTGTTGAGCATCGCGGTCGCAGCGCGATCGAGGTAGCCCCAGAGCTCTGCATCTTGTAGTGGTGGCAACTGTAGTGAATCAACAGCGGCGCGCATATGAAACAACCAACGCTCACGAGCAAGCGGGTTGATCTTGAATGGATTGTGGCGCATGCGCAACCTCGGGTGTCCACGCTGTTCCGAATAGGTGGTTGGCCCACCCCAGTATTGCTCCAAGAACAGTTGCAAGCGCTCTGCCGCCGGCCCTAGGTCTTCTTCTGGGTACATCGGTCGAAGAACTTCATCGGCAGCTACGCCCTCGTAGAACTTCGCTACCAGTTTGCGAAAGGTTTCTTTGCCACCGACTTGTTCGTAGAAATTGCCGGCGATGTTTAGTGAACCGTCGAGCCCGCGAATGCGAACTGTTTCGACGCGATCCTTATCTTCGAATTCTTGAGACATGGCAAAGCTACTTGCCGGACTTGGTTGCCTTGCCGACAAAAATTTGTGACGAGGCAAGCGAAATCTTCGCGGTGTCGAGCTTGGCCTTGATGCGCTCTCGCAGCTCGCGAGTGATCAGGTCGCTGTGTTCAGGGCCAACTTCTTGAACCAATCGAATAACAATCTGGTCGCCGGCTAGGTTCTCGATGCCCCAAACCTCGGGTTTGCCGATTACCTTCTTGGCAAACTTGGCGTCTTTGGTCAACTCGGTAGCTGCCTGCAAAATCAGGTCGCGAGCCTTGTCCACCTTGGCTGTGTAGGCCAGCGGAATGTCGAGCACGATGCGCGACCATCCTTGCGAGTGGTTTCCGACGCGAATAATCTCGCCGTTGCGCACGTACCAGAGCACGCCGTGAACATCGCGAACTTGCGTCACGCGAAGGCCTACGTTCTCGATCGAACCCTTTACTTCGCCAAGGTCAACCGAGTCCCCTACGCCGAACTGGTCTTCGAAAATGATGAATAGACCGCTGAGCAAATCGCGAACCAGCGACTGGGCACCGAAACCGAGAGCAGCACCAAGGATGCCCGCAGAAGCGATCATCGCACCGACCGCGATTCCCAGCTCGGCCAAAATCGAGCCGAGTGCAAATAGCACCAGTGTCCAGGTAATTAGGTTGCTGAGCACCGATGCGAGTGACTTGGCACGCTGAAGCATGCGAGCCTTCGCGACCGGAGAGTGCGCGAGTTCCTCTGCGCTCTCGATCTTGTTGGCTTTGCCGTTCTCAATCGAGTGAACGGTGCGCTTCACCAAGCTGAGCAGGATGGCTCGTACGACGACTGTGCCAACCAATATCGCAATAATGCGAATTAGCGATTGCCACTGGTTGTAAAACTCGACGAGCGCATCCCAGTTCATGACTATCCCTTCAGGTCGCGCTGTTGTGCAACCAGTGCACGGTCAACAGCCGCGAGATTCTCGATCAGAATTCGACGAAGCGCAGGAATTTCCTTGATGTTTGCATCGTGAATCGCCTCGCGAGTTTTTGCAGCCAGCGCCTCGTTTGCCAGATTTATTGGGTAGAGGTTGACCATCAGGTACTCGGCAATCTTGAAGGTGTGACGCTTCCAGATTGCTACCGCATTGGCAAAGTACTTGTCGACGAATGGCAGTAGCAACGATGTGTCTTGCACTCGACCGAAGCCGAGGCTGGCCTGGTTAACCAGGGCATTCGAGAGCTCTTTGCTCTCAACCAGCAAGTCCCAGGCTGCCTGCTTGGCCGCAGCATTAGGCAGTGCGGCACGAGCACCCGCGGCGGCCTTCTGGCCGTTTGCGGTGTTGTCGCGCTCAAGTTCGGCCTCAATCTCGGCCTCGCCTGCGCGACCGGCAACTACTAGGCCGGTGAGTAGATCCCAACGCAGGTCGGCATCTACCTCTAGGCCGCCGAGAACCTCGGTGCCGTCGAGCAGCGCACGAATTGCATCGAGCTGCGCATCGGTGTGAGCAAACTGCGGGAAGAACTTGACCAACTGAAGCTGAAGGTCGCTTCCGGCCTTAGCCGCGCGTGCCAACTTGAGTAGGCCGTCACCAATCTCGACGAGAGCTGCCTTGCGGTTTGGCTCAGCAACGTAGAGATTGCCGGTGGTGATCAGCTGTCGAAGCAGAGTGAGAATCGTGGTCGATTCGGTCTCGCTCAGAATGTTGTTCAAAACCAGCTTGATGAATTCGCGCGGGTTTACTTCACCATCGCGAGTTGCATCCCACGCTGCACCCCACACGATGGTGCGAGCAAGCGAGTCTTCGAACTTCGACAGGTGCTCGACCGCTGTGTTCCAGCTGCGCTCATCCATGCGGATCTTTGCGTAAGCCAAGTCGTCATCGTTTAGCAGAATCAAATCAGGCTGCTCGAGACCAACCAGTGCAGGCACTTCGGTGCGGTCGCCATCGACGTCTAGTTCGATACGGTGAACGCGCTTGAGTGCGCCATCAACCAAGTTGAAGAAACCAATCGCCATGCGGTGCGGGCGAATCGTCGGGTGTTCGGCAATCGCGGTCTGAGTTACAGCGAACGAAGTGAACTTGCCGTCGGCAACTTCAAACTCTGAACGCAAAGTGTTTACGCCTGCGGTCTCAAGCCAATTCTTCGACCAGCTCTTTAGGTCGCGTCCACTCTGGTCCTCGAGCTCAACAAGCAAGTCGTTCAGCACGGTGTTCTGGTAAGCGTGCTTCTTGAAGTACGCGCTAACGCCTGCCATGAACTTTTCTTGGCCAACCCAGGCCACCAACTGCTTGAGCACCGAGGCGCCCTTGGCGTAGGTTATGCCGTCAAAGTTCACCTGCACGTCTTCGAGGTCGTTGATCTCGGCGACGATCGGGTGGGTTGAAGGAAGCTGGTCTTGGCGGTATGCCCATGACTTTTCAAGGGCAGCGAAGGTGGTCCAGGCGCCATGCCACTCGGTGGCCTCGGCGGTGGCCAGGGTAGAGGCGTACTCAGCGAATGACTCGTTGAGCCATAGGTCGTTCCACCACTTCATGGTGACTAAGTCGCCGAACCACATGTGGGCAAGTTCGTGAAGAATCGTGACCACGCGGCGTTCGCGAGTAGCGTCGGCAACCTTTGAGCGGAACACGTAGGTCTCGGTGAAGGTGACCGCTCCGGCGTTCTCCATTGCACCCGCGTTGAACTCGGGCACGAAAAGTTGGTCGTACTTGTCAAACGGGTACGGAACGTCGAACTGCTTCTCGTAGAACTCGAAGCCCTCGCGAGTCTTGTCGAAGATGTAGTCGGCATCCATGAATGGCGCCAACGATGCACGGCAGAACACTCCCAAAGGAATCACCTTGCCGCTAGCCGAAGTTAGCTGCGAACGGGCCTCGGTGTACGGGCCGGCGATGAGAGCAGTGATGTACGACGAGATGACCGGCGTTGGCTCGAAGTGCCACGTAGCAATGCCATCGCCAGCGTGCTCAGGCTTTGGAGTCGGCTGGTTTGACACCACCTTCCAGCGATCTGGAGCGGTGACGTGGAAAGTGAAGTGTGCCTTTAGATCTGGCTGCTCAAACACGGCGAACATGCGACGTGAGTCTGGCACCTCAAACTGGCTGTATAGGTAAACCTCGTTGTCGACGGGGTCGACGAATCGGTGAAGACCCTCACCAGTGTTCATATAGAAAGCATCTGCATCGACAACTAGTTCGTTCTCCGCAAGCAAGTTTGGAAGTTCGATGCGAATGCCATCCGAGTGCTTGGCCACGTCTAGCGGCTCACCGTTCAGGGTGATGCTGCGAACCTCTGCTGTGATTGCATCGACGAATGTCGAAGCTCCTGGCTGGTTGCATGAGAAGTTAACGGTCGTCTTTGAACCGAACACCTTCTCGCTCTTGGTTAGATCAAGCACAACGTCGTAGCTGTGAACTTTGAGGATTCGAGCGCGGTCCTGCGCTTCGATGCGAGTGAGGTTTTCTCCAGGCAATTTGACTCCTTAGTCTGAATCGTCAATTAGCCTAATAGGCATGCGATTACGCCCAACTCCGCTCACCGAGGCTGCTGCCGTCATGGCCATTACCGTCATTTTGTGTGCCGTCAGCTATGTCATTCTGCTTGGTGACCTGAACGCTGGCATCGCGACGCTGACCAGCATGGCGATTTTCTTCTTGCCGCCGCTGTTCACACTCTGGTCGCTTATCGGCTGGCTGGTTCGCAGCAAGTCGCGCAACTTTCGCTTGGCGACAAGCCTGGCTATAACCACGGTTTTGATCGCCGCAATAACCTCTTATATAGGCGCCAATTTCGGCGGTTCGAGTGCTACCGACGGGCTCACCCTTTGGTACTACATGGTTGCGCTGCTATGGCTTTCGTGTGCAACCGGCGCTTTGGTGACTTACTTGGTCTTGCTTCGCGACCGCAAACCTAAGATTTAGTCAGAAGGGGCAACCATGCGCATCCACATTGCTACCGACCATGCTGGTCTCGAGCTCAGTCACTTTCTGATCGAGCAGTTGGGCGCCGAGGGTCACGAGGTCTTTGACCACGGGCCACAGTCCTACGACCCGCTCGATGACTACCCGAGTTTTTGTATCAACGCTGCTCTCGCTGTGATTCGCGATGAGCAAGCTGGCATCGAAGCGCTAGGCATCGTGCTTGGTGGCTCGGGTAATGGTGAGCAGATGGCGGCTAACAAGGTGCATGGTATTCGTGCCGCTCTGGTTTGGAACGAATCAACGGCGAAGCTTGCTCGCGAACACAACAACGCCAATGTCGTTGCTGTCGGCGCCCGCCAGCATTCAAACGACGAAGTTTTGCAGCTGATCCGCTGGTTCGTTGCCGAACCGTTCAGTCACGATGAGCGCCATGTTCGTCGCATCGGCAAGATTGCGGCTTACGAGCAGACCGGCGAAATTCTTTAGCCTTGCCTGAGGGTCACACCGTCCATCGAACGGCAAACGACTTCAACCAGTTGTTTGCCGGCTCGAAAGTAATCATCGACTCACCGCAGGGTCGATTCAGCACGGATGCGCGACTTATTACTAATCGCAAACTTCTAGTTGCACGTGCCATCGGTAAACAGTTGTTTCTCGAATTCGATAACGATCTCACTTTGCGCATCCACCTCGGCATCTATGGCAAATGGGCATGGCACCCGGCGGGTGAGTACCCCGAGGTCGTCGGCCAGATTCGCGCGCGGTTCAAATCGGCCAAGGCGATCGCAGAGTTGCGCGGACCTACCGCGTGCGAAATCTTGTCTGCCGACGAAGTTGCCGCACTCGAGAAGCGGCTCGGGCCAGACCCGCTGAACCCCGACCGCCGGGGAGTCGAGCGTGGTCGTTTCGTGGCGAGGGTGCTGGCGTCGAAACAGCCAATCGGGCTGCTGCTCATGAACCAAGACGTGATCGCCGGAATCGGTAACGTCTATCGCGCCGAGCTTCTCTATCGCGCTGGCCTAGAGCCGCACATCCCTGGCAATCAACTGCCACAAGAACTAGTCGAGGCGCTCTGGGTCGATGCGGTCAAACTGCTCAAGGTTGGGGTCAAGACCGGCTTCATGATTACCCGCGACGAACTATTTACCAAACGACCTAGCAAGGTCGATCGCAACTGGGTTTACAAGCGCCAAGGCGAGCCTTGCCGGCGCTGCGGAACGAAGATTTCGATGGAGCTAATGGCCAGTCGCAAGTTGTATTGGTGTGCTGGTTGCCAGAAATGACGGGGCTTCAATATGAATTGGAGCGGATGACGGGAATCGAACCCGCACCATCAGTTTGGAAGACTGAGGCTCTACCATTGAGCTACATCCGCGTGCCGCTGACTAGCGAACCAGTCAATTCTA
>JBDKLV010000052.1:0-51402 GCA_039795455.1 Actinomycetota bacterium | reverse complement strand
GTGCTGAAGCTGCTCGGTTTGCCAACCGCGTATCGAGCAAGCGAATTCGACAAACTATTGGCAGCAATGCAACGCGACAAAAAATCACGCGCCGGTAGCCTGCGCTTTGTCGTGCTAGACGATCTGGCCAAGCCAACCATCATGACGGCTCCGACCACCGAAATGTTGCACGCCGCCTATCAGGAGATTGCCGAGTAATCTGAGAGCCATGAGCAAGGTATTAGTACTGAATGGCCCAAATCTTGGGCGTCTGGGTTCGCGCGAACCCGAGATTTACGGCACCGCCGACTGGGCATCCTTGGTTGCGGCAGTATCTGCAAAGGCAATGCAACTTGGCCTTGATGCCGATATTCGTCAGACCGATAGCGAAGCCGAACTGATCAAGTGGTTGCACGAGGCCGTAGACGGTAAGGCACATGTTGTGCTTAACCCTGCTGCCTTCACTCACTACTCATATGCCATTCGCGACGCGGCTGCGTTGATCACCAAGGCGGGGCTAAAGCTCATCGAGGTGCACCTGAGCAACCCGCACACACGCGAAGAATTCCGCCACAACTCGGTAATTTCGGGTGTCGCAACAGGCGTGATCGCTGGTTTTGGAGTCAATTCGTATCTCGCAGCGCTCGACCTACTGGCTTCGTAGTCGCTTCATTTAGGGGTAGTCGTTTAGACTTATCCCAGTTTTTACTCAATCCCACAAGAAACGAGTGCATTTCGCATGGCAACTTCAAACGACCTCAAGAATGGCATGGTCCTTAACATCGACGGTCAGCTCTGGGCTGTAATCGAGTTCCAGCACGTAAAGCCAGGTAAGGGCCCAGCTTTTGTTCGTACCAAGCTCAAGAATGTGCTTAGCGGCAAGGTTGTCGACAAGACTTTCAACGCAGGCGTAAAGGTCGAAACCGCAAACGTCGATAAGCGCGATATGACTTACCTGTACAACGACGGCAGCGGCTTTGTTTTCATGGATGTCGACACCTACGACCAGGTCACGCTCGACGAGAACATCGTTGGCGAGGCTGCTGGCTACATGCTCGAGAACCAGGCAGCGGTTGTGGCTCTTCACGATGGCAACCCAATCTACGTTGAGCTTCCTGCATCGGTAGTGCTTGAAATTACTTACACCGAGCCTGGCCTTCAGGGAGACCGTTCGACCGGTGGTACCAAGCCTGCAACCCTAGAGACCGGCCTTCAGATCAACGTTCCTCTGTTCGTTGAACAGGGAACCAAGGTCAAGGTTGACACTCGCACCGGTGACTACCTGGGTCGCATCAGCGAATAATCCGTGAGCGCACGAACCAAGGCCCGAAAGCGGGCGATTGACGCCCTATTTTCGGCAGACCTTCGTGACGAGATGGCCACGGACATGGTGACCACGGCTCAGACCAACAGCGATGACCGCGAGGCACAGCGCGAGATCTTCGATTACGCGAGTCAGATTGTTACCGGGGTAGAACTACACCAGCTCGAAATCGACGAAACCATCGAAACCTACGCTCATGGTTGGAGCCTAAAGCGCATGCCGGCCCTAGATCGAGCGATCCTGCGAGCGGCCTGTTGGGAGATTCTTTTCAACGATGAAGTGCCCGATCCGGTCGCAATCGATGAGGCGGTCGAACTGGCCAAGGAGTACAGCACCGATGATTCCTCTGGCTTTATCAATGGCCTTTTAAACAAGATCTCGGCCACACGCGTCTAGGTGTTTGTCGGGCCTTACTGCCCACTAAACTTGTCGACAAGCACCATTCCTTTAAAGGCGTCCAGAGAGGCGCAGAAGGGGGGTCGGCGTGAACTCACGCACCGTCCTATCCAGCGACGACATCAGTCGGGCAATTACCCGCATTTCTCATGAAATTCTCGAAGCCAATCACGGTACCGAAGACCTCGTAATCCTCGGCATTCCAACTCGCGGCGTTGTGCTTGCCGAGCGCATAGCAGAGGTAATTCGCCGCAATGGCAACGCACTGCCGGCTGATTTTCTCGGTCGACTAGACATCACCATGTACCGCGATGATCTTGACCGCAAGCCTTCACGCGAAGTAACTCCGACCGACATTCCGGCCGGTGGCCTAGACGACAAAGTCGTTGTTTTGGTCGATGACGTTCTCAACAGCGGTCGTACTGTACGTGCCGCACTCGATGCGCTTCGTGAGTACGGTCGCCCGCGTGCGGTTCGGCTCGCTGTGCTGATTGACCGCGGCCACCGTGAGCTTCCGATTCGCGCAGACTTTGTCGGCAAGAATCTACCTACCAACCGCGAGGAGAAGATTCGCGTACATCTCAGCAGCATCGATGGCGACGATTCGGTCAGGATCGAGCAATGATGCACCTGCTTAGCACGGCTGATCTAAACAAGGATGATGCCATCTCACTTCTCGACCTCAGCGATGAAATGGCGGGTGTAAACGAGCGCGGTCTACGCAAGTTGCCATCGCTTCGCGGAAAGACCGTGGTCAACCTGTTTTTCGAAGACTCGACCAGAACCCGGGTTTCTTTTGAAATTGCAGCCAAGCGCTTGTCTGCCGATCTGATCAACTTTTCTGCGAAGGGTTCTAGCGTTTCGAAGGGCGAAAGCCTGAAAGACACCGCACAGACTCTCGCTGCTGGCGGCGTAGATGTATTCGTCATTCGTCACTCTGCGTCAGGTGCCGCACTTTCGCTTGCCGAACGTGGCTGGACCGACGTGCCGGTCGTAAATGCTGGTGATGGCACTCACGAACACCCTACTCAGGCTCTGCTAGATGCCATGACTATGCGCGAACGCTTGCACGGGCTTGGTGCCACGCGTGGCAAAGACTTGTCGGGCGTGAAGGTGGCCATCGTCGGCGACATTGCTCACTCACGAGTAGCTCGCTCGAACATTCAGTTGCTCAAGACCCTCGGTGCAGAGGTACACCTAATCGGCCCAGCCACGCTGTTGCCTTCGGGATTCGACAATACCCATACCGATTTGGATGAGGCACTGACAAAAATCAAGCCCGATGTGGTCATGATGCTGCGCATTCAACTTGAGCGCATGCAGAGCGCATTCTTTCCTTCGGCAGGCGAGTACTCAAGGTTCTGGGGGCTTACCGAGGAGCGCTTCGCTCGCCTCAGTGATGACGTGGTGATCATGCATCCGGGACCAATGAATCGCGGACTCGAGATTGCTAGCTTGGTTGCCGACTCACGAAACTCCGCGATTGTTCGCCAGGTGGCCAATGGCATATCGGTACGCATGGCAGTGCTTTACAACCTGGTCTCGCAAGAAAGGCAAATCAATGAGTGATTTCGTTCTAGCCAAAGCGACGCTTCCTGATGACCGCGTCGTCGACATCAAAGTTGTCGATGGACTAATTGCCGAGATCGGCAACGGCTTGTCAGCAACCGAGGTAATTGATTGCACCGGGCTTCGTGCGCTACCCGGATTCGTTGACCTGCACACTCACCTTCGCGAACCTGGTTTCGAGCAGAGCGAGACAGTGCTGACTGGCTCGCAGTCTGCCGCGGTTGGCGGTTACACCGCGGTTCACGCTATGGCTAACACCCAGCCCGTTGCTGACAACGCTGCGGTCGTTGAACAGGTTTTCACGCTTGGTCAAAAGGCCGGCTACGTCGATGTTTTTCCAATCGGCGCCGTTACTAAGAACCTAGATGGCACGCAGTTAGCAGAGCTAGGTAGCATGCACGCGTCGAGTGCGGCTGTCAAAGTGTTCAGCGACGACGGCAAGTGCGTAAGCGACCCGCTACTGATGCGTCGTGCGATGCAGTACGTTGCTGCATTCGATGGTGTCATCGCCCAGCACGCACAGGAACCCAGACTCACCGAAGGCGCTCAGATGAACGCCGGAGAAATCAGTGCGAAACTCGGACTAGCCGGTTGGCCAGCCGTTGCCGAAGAATCGATCATTGCCCGCGATGTTCTGCTAGCCAAGTCGCTCGATGCGAGACTGCACATTTGCCACCTTTCGACCGCGGGTTCGGTAGAGATCATCCGTTGGGCAAAATCTCAGGGCATCAAGGTAACTGCCGAAGTAACTCCGCATCACCTCCTGCTCACCGATGACTTGGCCGAGAGCTACGACCCTGTCTACAAGGTCAACCCGCCACTTCGAACCAAAGTCGATGTCCAGGCTTTGCGCGAGGCGCTAGTTGACGGCACCATCGACATCGTTGCTACCGATCACGCTCCACACCCGAGCGAAGCCAAAGACTGCGAGTGGGCGGCGGCGGCGTTCGGAATGGTTGGTCTAGAGAGTGCTGCATCCGTGGCGCAATTAGTTCTGGTCGATTCGGGCAAGTCCAACTGGGCAAGACTCGCCGAAGTAATGTCGCACGCTCCTGCACGAATCGCGGGTGATGAGACGCACGGCCGCGAAATCACCGTAGGCGAACCAGCGAACTTGACCTTGATTGACCCGTCCGTTAGCCGCGCCATCGAAAAGCAAACCTCGTCGAAGAGTCAAAACAACCCTTACGCAGGATTGCACTTGCCAGGCGCTGTGAAGCACACCATTTTTGGTGGCTACTTCACAGTTCGCGATTTTGAGCTCGCGGAACAAGGTCGTCACTAATGCAGCAATACATCTTCGCAGCTACCTGTGTGGCAGTCATTGTGCTGCTCGTAGTGTTCGTGGTTCGTGGTAACAAGAAGCGCAAGGTGGCTCAAAGCGAACTCGGTGCGCTAATCGACATTGCTGCACTGCCGGGCACCCCTGTAGTCGCTGCGACCGGTCAATACGTCGCAACCGTGTTTGCCGATCGACCCCTCGAAAAGATTGTCACTGGAGGTCTCGGCTTCAGGGGCAAAGCGCAACTAATCGTTACCGAGCAGGCAATGGGCATTGAGCGCCTTGGCGAGGAGAGCTTTGTCATTAACAAGGACGCCTTACTCGAGGTCTCACGAGAATCAGCCACCATCGACCGCGCGGTCGAGACTGGCGGTTTGCTCAGCATCACTTGGAATCTAGGTGGCACTGCCGTAGCTACCCAATTGCGACTTGATCGCGACGCAGACACAGCCGAACTCGCAGCGGCTCTGCAAAGTTTGAAGAAAGAGGGTGCTCGATGAGCGCGGTATTGGTACTAGAAGACGGAACCATCTTTAGAGGCAAGAGCTATGGCGCCGAAGGTCGCACGCTTGGCGAATTGGTTTTTGCCACTGGCATGACCGGCTACCAGGAGACATTGACAGACCCTTCTTACGCGGGTCAGATCGTGGTGCAGACCGCGCCACACATCGGTAACACTGGTGTCAACAAACGCGACGAGGAGTCGGGCCAAATCTGGGTGGCCGGCTACGTAGTGCGCGATCCGAGCCGTGTGGTCTCGAACTTCAGGGCCGAGAAGTCGCTTGACGAAGAACTCATCAACTACAACATTGTCGGAATCAGCGGCATCGATACTCGTGCTCTTACTCGCCACCTGCGCGACAAGGGCGCAATGCGTGCGGGAATCTTCAGCGGTCTGGCTGCAGAGGCAAGTGACGAGATGCTGTTGGCACTTGTGCGCCAGGCTCCAGAGATGACCGGCTTGTCACTTAGCGACACGGTGACCACTGCAGAGGGATACGAAGAGGCTCCCGAGCAGGGCGAAATCGCGCGAGTCGCCATCCTTGATCTTGGAATCAAACGTTCGACGATCGAGCACATGCTTGCACGTGGCCTTCGAGTTCGTGTCTTCAATGCCAAGAGTTCTGCTCAGACTTTGCTCGATTGGAACCCGGATGCCGTGTTCTATTCGAATGGTCCAGGCGACCCGCAAGCGGCAGAAGGCCAAATCGCAACCCTTCGCGAATTGCTCGATCGTCGCATGCCGTTCTTTGGAATCTGCTTCGGTAATCAGTTGCTAGGCCGCGCGCTCGGTTTCGGAACCTACAAATTGCCGTTCGGCCACCGCGGGATCAACCAACCCGTGCTTGATCGAACCACTGGCCGTGTTGAGGTCACAGCGCACAACCACGGTTTCGCGGTAAAGGTTGACGGACGCGATGCGGTCGAAAGCCCGAACGGTTACGGCAAGGTTCGGGTTTCGCACGTTTCGCTAAACGACGACTGTGTAGAAGGACTCGAGTGCCTCGAGCTGCCAGCGTTCTCAGTTCAGTACCACCCTGAGGCTGCGGCTGGTCCGCACGACAGTGGCTACCTCTTTGACCGCTTGGTCGACATGATTCAGAACAGCAAGGTGAACAACTAATGCCAAAGCGTCAAGACATTAACTCGGTGCTAGTCATCGGCTCTGGACCGATCGTGATTGGCCAAGCCTGTGAGTTCGACTACTCCGGCACCCAGGCATGCCGAGTTCTTCGTGCCGAGGGCATTCGCGTGATCCTCATCAACTCGAACCCGGCCACCATCATGACCGACCCTGATTTTGCAGATGCCACCTACGTCGAGCCAATTACCCCAGAGGTAATCGAGTCGATCATTATCAAGGAGCGTCCGGATGCAATTCTGCCGACCCTTGGTGGCCAGACCGCTCTGAACGCAGCAATGGCGCTGCACGAACTGGGCATTCTCGAAAAGCACGGTGTCGAGCTGATCGGTGCCAAAGTCGACGCAATCAAAAAGGGCGAAGACCGCCAGCTATTCAAGCAACTAGTGCTTGATGCAGGCGCCGACGTTGCCCGCTCGGTAATCGCCCACAGCATGGAAGAGTGTCTCGCGGCTGTAGAAGTTCTTGGTTACCCGATGGTGGTACGCCCATCGTTCACCATGGGAGGGTTAGGCTCTGGCTTTGCCTACAACGAGGATGACCTGCGCCGTATCGCTGGGGCAGGTTTGCAAGCCTCGCCGACTACCGAGGTATTGCTCGAGGAAAGCATCCTTG
Source organism: Actinomycetota bacterium (assembly GCA_039795455.1). Lineage (GTDB taxonomy): Bacteria > Actinomycetota > Actinomycetes > Actinomycetales > Microbacteriaceae > Rhodoluna. The sequence continues at coordinate 44,595 of JBDKLV010000052.1, read as the reverse complement.
GTTGGAAGGAATACGAGCTCGAGCTCATGCGCGACAAGAACGACAACTGCGTCGTGGTTTGTTCGATCGAGAACGTCGACCCAGTCGGCGTGCACACCGGTGACTCAATCACCGTAGCCCCAGCCCTGACCCTGACCGATCGCGAGTTCCAGAATCTGCGCGACATTGGCATCCAAATCATTCGCGATGTTGGCGTTGACACCGGTGGTTGCAACATTCAGTTCGCAGTAGACCCGGTTGATGGGCGAGTAATCGTGATCGAGATGAACCCGCGTGTTTCTCGATCATCGGCGCTCGCGTCGAAGGCTACTGGTTTTCCGATTGCCAAGATCGCAGCCAAGCTCGCTGTCGGCTACACACTTGACGAAATTCCGAACGACATCACGAAGGTGACTCCAGCGTCGTTCGAGCCGACCCTCGACTACATCGTGGTTAAGGTTCCACGCTTTGCATTTGAAAAGTTCCCGGCAGCGGACCCAACGCTAACCACGACAATGAAGTCGGTTGGTGAAGCCATGGCTCTAGGTCGCAACTACTCACAAGCGCTGCAAAAGGCTCTGCGCTCACTTGAGCGCCGCGGTTCTTCGTTCCACTGGACTGGCGAAGTCGGTGACAAAGCAGCCTTGCTCGAACAAATCAAGATGCCAACCGACGGTCGCATCGTTGCCGTTCAGCAGGCGCTACGCGCTGGTGCCACGATCGAAGAGGTCTTTGAGTCCACCAAGATTGACCCTTGGTTTATTGACCAGATTGTGTTGATCAACGAGGTTGCAGCCGACATCAAGGATGCTGCCAGCCTTAGCGCCGACCTGATTCGCCACGGCAAGGATCACGGTTTCAGCGATGCCCAGATTGCTTCGTTACGCGGAATGGACGAGGCCGAAGTCAGAGCTGCTCGTCACGCCTTCGGTCTGCGACCGGTCTACAAAACCGTAGACACCTGTGCCGGCGAATTTCCTGCAGAGACCCCTTATTACTACTCGACCTACGAGCAAGTAACTGAGGTCCTGCCATCAAACCGTCGAAAAGTAGTGATTCTGGGTTCAGGCCCAAACCGTATCGGTCAGGGTGTCGAATTCGACTACTCGTGCGTTCACGCCTCCTTCGCGCTGAGCGAGGCTGGCTACGAGACCATCATGATCAACTGCAACCCGGAGACGGTTTCGACCGACTACGACACAAGCGACCGCCTCTACTTTGAGCCGCTAACTCTCGAAGACGTTCTCGAAGTAATCCACGCTGAGAGCCAGACCGGTGAACTCGTTGGTGTTGTTGTTCAGCTCGGCGGTCAAACCGCACTTGGTTTGGCTAAGGGACTAGAAGCTGCCGGAGTTCCGATTCTCGGCACAAGCCCTGAAGCCATTGACCTTGCTGAAGAGCGCGGTTTGTTCTCGAAGATTCTTGACGAGGCTAAGTTGTTGGCACCCGCAAACGGCACAGCAATCACTCTGGCCGAGGCCGAAGTTATTGCCGCGCGCATCGGTTACCCGGTTTTGGTTCGCCCGAGCTTCGTGCTTGGTGGACGTGGAATGGAAATCGTCTACGATCAACTATCGCTAGTCGACTACTTCGACCGAATCAAGGACCAGGGCATCGTTGGTCCAACTCATCCATTGTTGGTGGACCGATTCTTGGATGACGCGATCGAAATTGACATCGATGCGCTCTACGACGGCGAACGACTCTATGTTGGCGGCGTCATGGAGCACATCGAAGAGGCGGGCATTCACTCCGGCGACTCGAGCTGCACCTTGCCGCCGGTGACCATGAGCGAGACCCAAATTGCACGAGTGGTTCAAGCAACCGAGGCAATCGCAAAGGGTATCGGTGTACGTGGTTTGCTCAACGTGCAGTTCGCGCTTGCCAGCGATGTGCTCTACGTGCTTGAGGCGAACCCACGTGCATCGCGCACCGTACCGTTTGTATCGAAGGCACTCGGCATTACTCTCGCCAAGGCTGCATCACGCGTGATGGTGGGCGAGTCGATCGCGTCGCTTATAGCGACCGGCGCTCTACCTGAGAAGGATGGCACCTACATCCCTGCGGGTTCTGCAATAGCCGTGAAAGAAGCAGTGCTTCCATTCAAACGATTCGCAACCAAGGATGGCCGCTTCGTCGACAGCCTGCTCGGCCCTGAAATGCGCTCGACCGGCGAGGTCATGGGCATGGACGTTGACTTTCCTAAAGCATTCGCCAAGTCACAGGCCGCAGCCGGTTCAAGCCTGCCGCGCTCTGGCTCAGTGTTCGTATCGGTAGCAGACCGAGACAAGCCACACCTGGTACTGCCGGTTCGCCGCCTTCAGCAGCTGGGCTACAAGGTGCTTGCTACCAGTGGAACTGCGGCGATTCTCGAACGCCACGGCATCGATGTTCAGGTCGTTCGCAAGCACAGCGACCCTGACTCAATTCAAGGGCCATCAATCGTCGACCTAATCACCGACGGAAAGGTTGATGTTGTCGTCAACACTCCGAGTGGTTCACACGCTCGCAAAGATGGCTACGAAATTCGTGCGGCTACCACAGCTGCCGACAAGGCGATCTTCACCACGATTGCTCAGCTGTCGGCAGCGATCGGCTCATTCGAAGAAGTGATTGCTCGCGGCTTTGAAGTGAAGTCACTGCAGCAGCACGCGATCGAAAGAAGGAATGCACTTGCCGGCTAGTTTTGCCTCGCGCCTGACCCAGAACTTTGCCAAATACGGCCAGCTCTGTGTCGGTATCGACCCCCACGCTTCGCTGCTCTCAGAGTGGGGACTAAGCGACGACGTGGCTGGGCTCGAGACCTTCGCGTTCTCGGTGCTAAATGCGACCGCCGGGCGAGTAGCGGCGATTAAGCCACAGATCAGTTTCTTTGAACGTCACGGTTCGAAGGGATTCGCGGTCCTAGAAAAACTCGCCGATGCTGCGGCCAAAACCGACTTGATAGTAATCATGGATGCCAAGCGTGGTGACATTGGCAGCACTATGGATGGCTACTTTGATGCCTGGCTTGGCGAGCGCGCACCATTCATTTGCGATGCGCTCACCGTGAGCCCGTACCTTGGTTTCGATTCACTCAAAGCAACCATGAGCTCTGCGATCGAGCGCGGAAAGGGGTTGTTCGTACTCGCTGCAACTTCAAACCCAGAGGCCAAGGCTTTGCAACAGGGCAGAATCAATGACCAAACCATCGCGGCGAATATCTGGTCGAACCTAAATGCACTCAATGCAGTCACCAAGGATGCCGCCAGCCCACTCGGCTCAATCGGTGCCGTGGTCGGCGCGACGCTTAATTTTGCCTCGGTCGGTCTGCATGCATTGCCGGCCGAACAGAGTGCTACGCCGATACTGGCTCCTGGCTTTGGAGCGCAGGGTGCGGAATTGTCTGATGCCGGAGCCATCTTTGGAGCAGCCAAGAGTCAGGTTCTGGCGTCGGTTTCACGCAGTGTTTTGTCGGCGGGGGCCGCAGGTTTGCAACAGTCCATCGACTCAGCCAATCGCGAACTCGCTGCAGGGCTAGCCAACTAGGCGAAAATAGAAGCTATGGCTGCCAAACTCCTCGTTCTCGCTGGACCGACCGCCGTCGGTAAGGGCACGGTGGCTCGCCACATCATCGAGAACCACCCTGAGATTGTGCTCTCGGTTTCGGCCACGACGCGACAGCCAAGACCAGGCGAGATTGACGGCAAATCGTACTTTTTTCTGACCGATGCCGAATTCGATGAACTGATCGAGACCGGGGAAATTCTCGAGTACGCAGTCGTCCACGGTACTCACCGCTACGGAACTCCGCGGCAACCGGTTGAAGCTGCGTTGACTGCTGGGCATCCGGTCTTGCTCGAAATAGACATTCAGGGAGCTCGCCAGGTCAAGGCGGCTATGCCAGAGGCAATCACCGTGTTTTTGACTCCACCGACCTGGGACGAACTAGTCGAAAGACTGCGGGGTAGAGGCACCGAAACCGAGGCCCAAATGGCCACCAGGCTCGAAACTGCCAAGGTTGAGCTTGCCGCACAGGGTGAGTTCGATCATGTGATCGTCAACGATGAAGTAGCCAAATGCGCGGCCTCGGTCGTAGAATTGATGAAGTCTTAGCGCCAGTAGCGCATAACCGAAAGCAAATCATGTCAGAAAAACTCGAAGGTATCGTTTCGCCATCTATCGACAACTTGTTGGGCAAGCCATACATCAGCTCGAAATATGAATTGGTTATCTTCGCTTCGAAGCGCGCTCGTCAAATCAACGACTACTACTCGGCACTCCAAGACGGCCACCTGTACCAGGTTGTTGGGCCGCTAGTAGACACCACTATCAACGAAAAGCCATTGACCATCGCTCTCAAAGAGATCGACAAGGACAAGTTGGCAAAGAAGGCCGACTAGTCAAAATGCGCATTGTTCTCGGTATCACCGGGGGTATTGCAGCCTATAAGGCGACTTCGATTGTTCGCCTTCTCACTGAAGCCGGCCATGAGGTCAAGGTAGTTCCAACCGCAAACGCACTTCGTTTTGTCGGTCAAACCACACTCGAGGCACTTTCACATAACGCAGTCGACCCAGACCTATACACGGATGTCGAATCGGTAAAGCACGTCGAACTGGGACAGTCCGCGGATCTCGTCATTGTTGCCCCGGCCACAGCGGCGTTCTTGGCACGATACGCCGCCGGCATGGCCGATGACCTGCTTGGGAACGTGTTACTCGCCACCAAAGCTCCGGTTCTTATTGCTCCAGCAATGCACACCGAGATGTGGCAGAACCCGGCAACCGTGGCAAACGTTGACACTCTTCGATCGCGTGGCATTCACGTAATCGATCCAGCCAGCGGTCGTCTCACCGGAAATGATTCGGGACCTGGACGCTTGCCTGAACCCGAAGACATCGTCGAAGCCGCACTTGCATTGACTTTTGAACGCGATTTAGGCGGGCGCCGAATCTTAATTACGGGCGGTGGAACAGTTGAACCAATCGATCCGGTTCGCTACATCGGCAATCACTCTTCGGGCAAGCAGGGTATCGCTCTGGCACGTGTAGCAGCATCGCGAGGGGCTGCCGTGACCCTAGTTTTAGCTGGCAGCGATGCGAGCATCCCTGGTGTTAGCGTCGTGCGCGCTGATACCGCAGTGGCAATGGAAGCGGCCGTCAACGAGAACTTGGCAGAACACGACGTATTTGTCTCAGCAGCCGCAGTCAGCGATTTTCGCGTGGCCGATGTTTCACCGACCAAACTCAAGCGCAGCCAGTTGGGTGACCAGATCAACCTAAAACTCATCGCCAATCCGGACATTTTGGCCGGAGTTGTCAGTCGAATTAGAAATGAAAGTCTCGCCGTCAAGACCATCGGGTTTGCCGCCGAAACGGCTGGGACCGCCTGGGCACTTGCCGAATTAGCCAAGAGCAAACTTATGTCGAAGGGTTGCGACGCGATCGTTGCCAACGACGTTTCTGGCAGCGCAGTCTTTGGCTCAGATAACAACGATGCCCTGATACTTAGCCGAAGTGGCATCGAACAGCGCGTAACCGGAAGTAAGACTCAGGTAGCGTCGGTGGTTCTCGATATACTTGGCAAATTATGAGTAGCTTGCGCCTTTTCACTTCAGAATCAGTCACCGAGGGTCACCCAGACAAGATCTGCGACCAAATCAGCGACACTCTGCTAGACGCGATTCTCACCGAAGACCCGAACGCTCGCGTCGCAATCGAAACCATGGTCACTACCGGCCTTGTGCACGTGGCTGGCGAGCTAACCACCTCGGCTTACGTCGAAATGCCAGACCTGATTCGCAAGAAGATCGTAGAGATCGGCTACACCTCATCAGACATTGGCTTCGACGGCAAGAGCTGCGGGGTTTCGCTTTCAATCGGGCAGCAGTCAGCCGACATCGCTCAAGGCGTCGACGTTGGTATCGAGACCCGCACCGGACTATCTAAAGACCCATATGACGCTCAAGGCGCAGGCGACCAAGGGCTCATGTTCGGCTACGCCACCAATGAGTCTGCGACTCTCATGCCAACATCCATCAATCTCTCACATCGCTTGGCAGAACGACTCGCACACGTTCGCAAGACAGGCATGGTTGATTTCTTGCGACCAGATGGCAAGACCCAAGTCACTATCGGGTACGAAGGTTCAGTTCCAAAAACCATCGAGACCGTCGTAGTTTCAACCCAGCACAACCCCGGCATCAGCGAAGCTCAGATAGCTTCGGCAATGCGCGAGTTCGTCATCGACCCTGTGCTTGCGCAGTCGGGGCTCGACTACTCGTCGGTGAACTACCTGACCAACCCAACCGGCACATTTGTCACCGGTGGCCCAATGGGCGATGCAGGTTTGACCGGTCGCAAAATCATTGTCGATACCTACGGTGGCGCTGCTCGTCACGGTGGCGGCGCATTCAGTGGAAAAGACCCTTCGAAAGTGGACCGCTCGGCAGCCTACGCAATGCGCTGGGTAGCCAAGAACGTGGTTGCGGCAGGCCTAGCCGATCGCGCAGAAGTTCAGGTTGCTTACGCAATCGGCAAAGCGCACCCGGTTGGTCTGTACGTCGAAACTTTTGGCACCAATCACGCCGACGAAGCCAAGATTGCCGAAGCAATTCGCGAAGTCTTTGACTTGCGCCCTAAGGCAATCATCGATGCACTCGACCTATTGCGTCCGATCTACGCAAAGACTGCGGCCTACGGCCACTTCGGTCGTGAGCTGCCTGAGTTCTCCTGGGAGCAGACCAACCGAGTTAGCGACCTGCAGCGCGCCGTCGGACTCTAAATATGAGCCAAGCCACCGTTGCGCGCGTGGTTCTTGACACCCCGCTGCTCAGCCTCGATAAGTTACTCGACTTCGCCATCCCCGAACGATTGCAAGGCCAGGTTCTCGTTGGCTCGAATGTGCGTGTGACTGTCGGAAGATCTACCAAGCAACACTCTGCCTATGTGGTAGCTCTCGCAGATAGCTCAGAATTCAAACTTAAAGAACTAGTCGATCTCAATTCACCGATGCCAATGTTGCCGACGCAACTCTACGACTTGCTACGCCTTGCCGCCGATCGCTCAGTTTGCGCACTAGGGGACTTGATCAAGTCGGCATTGCCCAATCGCATGGTGCGCATTGAAAAGCAGTTCGAAAATGCGCAGTGGGCAAGTGTCGTAGCAAGGAAAGCGCAACCAGTACGCAGCGCTGAAATCACCTTCAGTTCGTTTTCTGCCATGGCGGAACGCGCATACGAGGCGCAGCAGCGCGGTGAGTCGGTATTGCTAATCACACCAACAAACCGGCAACTCGTCGACCTAAAATCGGTTCTCGAACGCAACGAAATTGAGTTTCTCGATTATTCGAGCGAGCAGACTGCCTCTGCGCGCTATGCGGCCTTCCTAACGAGCCAGACAATTGGCGCACACGTCATTGTAGGAACACGTTCTGCCATTTGGGCGCCAGCGGCCAATTTGGGGCTGATCGCCATTTTTGATGAACACGACGATAACTTGACCGAGTTGACTGCTCCGTACCTTTGTGCTCGTGACGTTGCGTTACTGCGTTCGTCAATTAGCAACTGCGACCTGCACTTCGCCTCAGCGTCGCGATCAACCGACATCCAACGCTTAGTCGATCTTGGGTTCATGACCGATGTAACCAAGAAGATGCCCGCACCGAAAATCGCGTTTGACCCTGACACTGGCCGAAACTCGAACCTCGCTTACAACGCCATCCGTGAAGGTCTTGAAAATGGGCCAGTCCTGGTTCAGGTTCAAGGAAAGGGCGTGGCCCGCAGCGCCTTCTGCAAGCAATGCGCAACCAGGGCCACCTGCAAGGCCTGCTCTGGGCCGCTGTGGATAGACGCAACCAATGTTCCGCGTTGTCGCTGGTGCAATCTGCAGAACCTCGACTTCGCTTGCCGCGAATGCCATTCGACCAATTTGCGCCAAGGCATGGGTGGCTCGACACGCACGGCGGCCGAGTTTGGAAAGAGCTTTCCGGGTGTCGCTATCGTCGAGTCGGCAGGCGAGAAGATCCGAAACTCCGTACCTGCTAAGAAGCAAATCGTCATTGCAACCCCCGGTGCAGAACCTCATGTCGACGGAGGATACGCGGCTGTTGTGATTCTTGACGCCTGGGCGCCACTGCACATCGACTCTCTCCGTGCAACCGAACGAGCACTCTCACGTTTCTGCACAGCAATCGCACTAATGTCTAACGAAGGTCGCTGTGTAATCGCCGGAGTGCCAGCACACTTGGGGCAGGACTTGGCGCTTTACAACGTCGTCAAGATTGCTCGCGACGAACTTGAATCACGACGAGAACTTGCCTTTCCGCCGCATCTTCGCCTAGCCAGCTTGCAAGGCGACATCGAACAAACACGCACATTAGCCGAGAACGTGCGACGCCATATGCCGCGAGTCGAGGTGCTCGGGCCTATTCAGTTGCGACGTGGCGAGAAACTAGAAAATCGATTCATTCTCAAATTCGCCTACGCCGACGGCAGTGAACTTGCAAAAACGCTGCGCTCTGAGATCATGACCCTGAGTGCAGGTGCCAGCGTTTCTGCTTCTGGTAGAAACCAGCGAGCCGTCAGGGTGCGAATGGATGACGCAGAAGTAATCTAGTTCCAGGTGTGATGTGAAGATCCTTTTTGCTGGTACGACGGCTGGTGCAGCCAAGGTGCTTGAGCACCTCGCAAAGCACAACAACGTTGTTGCCGTGCTCACTCGAGAAGATGCCCCTGTCGGTCGCAAAGCAACCATGACGCCATCACCGGTAGCCGTTGCGGCTTCGGCACTCAGACTGCCAATAATTAAGGCCAATCGCGTAACTGAAGCTACCGATGAATTGCTAATTACAACCGGCTTCGAACTCGGCATAGTGGTTGCCTACGGAGCGATTCTGAAACAGCGAACGCTCGATTTGGCGCCACGCGGTTGGTACAACTTGCACTTTTCTCTGTTGCCTGAACTTCGTGGGGCAGCACCGGTGCAACGAGCACTACTTGAAGGCAAAACTGAAACCGGCGTATCGCTATTTCGACTTGATTCCGGCATGGACACCGGGCCAATCGTTGCTCAGGTGCCAACGATGATCGAGCCAGATGAAAACGCTGGCGACCTGCTCGAACGCCTAACCCACATCGGCATCAGTCTGTTCGACGAGACCATACCTAGGCTTCAAGCTGGTACCGCCGTTGAGCATCCGCAGACGTCAAACGGAACTTCGGCAAACAAGATCACGCGCCAAGATGCCCGCATTACTTTCGAACAAACCGCGAAGCAAATCGAGAACCTGGTTCGCGCCTGCAACCCCGAACCTATGGCGTGGTGTGACTTGGGCGGGGAGCCCTTGCGCATACTTGCGGCACGTGCATCCGTGCTCGCATCACAACTGGCACCCGGTGAGGTTCTGGTTGATTCGAACCGAGTCTTGGTTGGTTCGGGGAACAGCACCCAAATTGAATTTCTCGAAGTGCAGCCAGCTGGCAAGAAACCAATGGCCGCGCTTGACTGGGCACGCGGACTCCGCGAACGGGTAATTCTGCAATGACGACGGCACGCAAAGTTGCCTACGAGCTGCTGCATGCGGTGGCCGCAGACGACGCATACGCCAATCTGTTGCTGCCTAATCTGCTTCGGCAGGCCAAGTTGGCACCGCGTGATTCAGGGCTGGCGCAAGAGATTGCCTTTGGCACCTTGCGCCTTCAGGGGCGCTATGACGCAATCATCGAGATTGCAGCGAATCGTCACATTGCCGACATCACTCTTCCAGCGCTGCTTCTGCTGCGCATGGGTTGTCATCAGCTCTTGGCAATGCGAGTTGGAGCCCATGCCGCTATCAACGAGACCGTGAACTTGGCCAAGCAAGTCGCTTCCCATGGCAGTGCAGGGTTTGTAAATGGCTGCCTTCGACGCGTCAGCGAACGCTCACTCGGCGAGTGGCTAGAACTTCTAGAAGAACGCACCAGTGACACCTTCGAGCGTGACGCAATAATAAATTCACATCCGACTTGGATCGTACGTGCCTTCGCCAAGGCACTTGATCAAGACGGCATCGCCGACCAACTCGATTCTCTGTTGCAATCCGACAATGCGAACCCGGTTGTGAATCTTGTTGCCCTGCCAGGATTGGCCACCTCAGCCGATACCGAACAACTAGAACCATCCAAGTCCTCTCCAATTGGTTTTCTGCTCGAATCGGGTGATCCTGCCAAGCTCGACGCTGTAGCAGGCGGGCGAGTTCGTGTGCAAGACGCTGGCTCGCAGTTGGCTGCTCTGGCCCTCGTTGCTGCCAAACCCGTAGGCGCTGGTGAAACCTGGCTCGACATGTGCGCCGGACCTGGCGGCAAGGCTGCGCTACTCGCGGCAGAGGCCGTCCAAACCAAGAGTCGACTGGTCGCCAGCGAACTGCAACAGCATCGTTCAGATTTGGTTCGTAACGCGCTCGAACCAATCGACCCGAACGTTGAGATTGTCACCATGGATGCTCGCGGATGGGGTACCGAGTACCCCGCCGAGTTCGACCGCATCCTGCTTGACGCTCCCTGCAGCGGTCTGGGCGCTTTGCGTCGGCGGCCAGAAGCTCGCTGGAGAAAGAAACCAAAGGACATCGGCGAGCTTTCTGCCTTGCAGGAGCAGCTTTTGACCAGCGCCTGGCAAGCACTAAAACCTGGTGGCGTCTTGGCCTATGTCACGTGCTCGCCTCACGTGGGCGAGACGACCTCGGTGATTGAATGGGCCACCCGCAAATTCGGTAGCGAATTCGAGCAGCTCGATACACCTGCAGTGTTCGACCGAATCAAACCAGGACTGCCACTGAATCGAAAACGAAAGGCGGTTCAATTGTGGCCGCAGGTGCACGACACCGACGCGATGTTTATTGCGCTGATTACGAAATCGCTAGGCTGAAACCATGTCGGCACGAATCAACCCAAGCATCCTGAGTGCAGACTTTGCTAATTTTCAGTCTGAGTTCGAATCGATTAGTCACGCCGACCTCATCCATGTCGATGTCATGGACAACCATTTTGTGCCAAACCTTACCTTCGGGTTGCCGATGGTGGAACGCATGCAGCAGATCACGACAAAGCCACTCGATGTGCACCTAATGATTGAGAATGTTGATCGCTGGGCTATCGGTTACGCAGAGGTAGGCGCTTACTCGGTAACTTTTCACGCCGAGGCAACCGACGAGCCGGTGGCACTGGCAAGAAGGCTGAAAGATGCCGGGGCACGCGCAGGCATAGCGATAAAACCCGGTACAGCGATTGAGCCATACCTAGAGATCTTGAACGAATTTGACCAGCTTCTGGTCATGACCGTTGAGCCAGGCTTCGGCGGACAAAAACTTATTGAAGACTGTCTGGCCAAAGTCGCAGTTGCTCGCAAACACCTAGATAGAGAACAACTTGCTCTTTGGCTACAAATCGACGGCGGGGTAGATGAGACCAACATTGAGCGCTCAGCCGAGGCCGGTGCGGATACGTTCGTTGCAGGCAGCGCAGTGTTCAGAGCAAGCGACAGAAATCTGCAGATCGATCACCTGCGCGACCTCGCAAACCAAGGAATGGCACATAAACACTAGGCTCTAGCCACGCTCTCGGGTAAACTCGACGAATGAAATCCTTTGAGGCCCTGTTGAGCGAGATTGCTACCAAGGCCGTGCAACGCCCTGAAAACAGCGAAACTGTGAAGTGGCTCGATGCAGGAGTTCATACCATCGGCAAGAAAATCGTTGAAGAAGCCGCAGAAGTCTGGATGGCTGCCGAATACGAGGGTAACGAGCGAACTGCTGAAGAAATCGCGCAGCTCATTTACCACCTGCAGGTACTTATGACCGCAAAGGGCATCACCCTTGTCGACCTTGAAAAGAATCTCTAATGCTTAAAGTTGCTATCCCGAATAAGGGCATTTTGTCCGAAACCGCCATCCTCATGCTCAAAGAGGCGGGCTACGCGGTTCGCCGCGACCCGAAAGACCTGCACATCGTCGATTCGGTGAACCAGATCGAGTTTTTCTACCTGCGCCCACGCGATATTGCGACTTATGTTGGTGCCGGTTCGCTAGACGTTGGAGTTACGGGCAAAGACTTGCTACTAGACAGCCGTAGCGCAGCAGAGACCGTTGCAGATCTCGAATTCGGCGGTAGCACTTTCCGATTTGCCGGACCAGTAGGAGCTTTTAAGGCAGTTACCGATTTGGCTGGAAAGCGCGTTGCGACCGCTTATCCGCGGTTGGTCGAAGACTACCTATCGCGACTGGGCATTAAAGCCGAGATCGTTTCACTCGATGGTGCGGTTGAAGTTGCAGTTCGACTTGGAGTTGCAGACGCCGTTGCCGATGTCGTTAGCACCGGAAACACGCTTCGACAAGCCGGCCTCGAAACTTTTGGCGAAGTAATGCTGATCAGCAGCGCACAACTCATCGTCGCACCTGGAGCGAAGGTTAACTACCAGCAATTGTTGCGACGCCTTCAAGGCGTAGTTGTCGCACGCAGTTACGTCATCGTTGATTACGACTGCCCTGCATCGCTGGTCGAAGAAGCGAGCCGAATCACTCCGGGTATTGAATCGCCAACCATCTCTCCGCTTCGCGACCCAGAGTGGGTTGCAGTGCGCGCACTCGTCAAATCTGACGAAGTGAACCAGAAGATGGATGAACTTTACGCAATCGGTGCTCGAGCCATTCTGGTCAGCGCCCTTCACGCCGCGAGAATCTAGTGACTCTGGCAGTTCGCGTTATCCCGTGCCTAGACGTTGCGGGTGGGCGCGTAGTTAAGGGCGTCAACTTTCTAGACCTCAAAGATGCCGGCGACCCGATTGAACTGGCCACACGGTACTTTCAAGAAGGAGCGGATGAGCTTACTTTTCTAGACGTGAAGGCCACCGTTGACAATCGCGAAACCATGTACGACTTGGTTACCGCAACCGCTGAAACTCTCTTCATCCCGCTCACCGTCGGCGGCGGCATTAGGTCTGTCGACGACGTCGCACGCCTGCTAGCAGCTGGCGCCGACAAAGTTTCGGTCGGTTCGGCTGGAGTTGCCAACCCGACGCTGCTAGCCGAGATTGCCGATCGATTTGGTAACCAGGTGTTAGTTATTTCACTAGACCTGAAACGCGCAGCCAACAGCGACTCGGGTTTCACTGTCACAACGCACGGCGGGGCTAACGAGACCGGGCTCGATGCGCTCGAATGGATCGGCAAGGTTCAAGACCTGGGTGCCGGCGAATTGCTTATCAACTCGATAGATGCAGACGGCACACGTAATGGTTTCGATGTCGAGATGATCGAAGTGGTTCGCTCGGTAAGTCACGTGCCAATCATCGCCTCAGGCGGAGCTGGCAAGGCAGAAGACTTTCCTGCAGCAGCAATGGCTGGAGCCAATGCCATTCTTGCTGCCTCGATTTTTCATGAAGGATCGGTTTCGATCGCTGATGCCAAAAACGAACTCAAACTAGCGGGATGTGTGGTGCGCTAATGGTGGTAGCCGAACAGTTAAATTACGACGCAGCTGGTCTTATCGCTGCTGTAGTGCAAGACGCAACCACGAAGCGTGTGCTCATGCTGGCGTACATGAACCTAGAAGCAGTGCAGTTGACTCAAAGCTCGGGCATCGCCACTTTCTATTCGCGTTCGCGGAATGAAATCTGGGTAAAGGGTGCGACCAGTGGCAACACTCAACGCATCGTTTCGATTGAAGTGGATTGCGATGCCGACGCACTGTTGATACTCGTCGACCCAGCTGGACCAGCCTGTCACAACGGCACCGAGAGCTGTTTCGACACCGACATGCTCCAGACCGGCGGTGACGCAAACCGTGACTAACTTCACGATGCAACAAGTTGCTGACTTAGCAACAACTCACAAGGTGATTCCGCTCGTCGAATCTCTGTTCTCAACCAGCGAGACGCCACTTTCGGTTTTTGAGAAGCTCGCCAACGGCAAACCAGGTTCGTTCTTGCTCGAGTCGGCTGAACAAGGAGTGTGGGCTCGCTATTCGTTTGTGGGCGTCAACGCCCGCGGCTACCTTTTGCAAAACCCGGGCGAGCCCATCTCGTGGTGTTCGAGCCGTGAGCACCCCGCCTTGCCAACTGGCGAAGATCTTGACACCACGAGCGCAATTGCGGCCATCGAACAGGTTCGCTCGGCATGGACCTCGGCACCGATTCCAGACCTGCCTCCGCTAGTCAGCGGCTTAGTCGGGGCCATCGGCTGGGACCTGATTCGCGAGTTCGAAAACCTTGAGAACGCACCAAAGGCGGATTTTCAGGCCCCGATCGTTTGCTTGGCCATGTTCAGCGAAATCGTCGCACTCGATCACCACACAGGTACCTTGCACCTTATTTCGAACATCTTTGTCGAAAACGGTTGCGATCTAGAAAGTTCTTACAAGCAGGCGAGTGCCCGCATTGCAGATCTTCGTAGTGGACTTCTTAAACCACACGAACCTTTCTTGGCGCAGGCTCCCGATACCACGATTCTCGAAAGCAAAGCGAATACGCCTAAGTCAGAGTTTCTCGAAGCGGTCGAAAAGGCCAAAGAGTACGTTCGAATCGGCGATGTCTTTCAGGTAGTCATTTCGCAGCGCTTCGACGTCGAAGTTAGCGCGAAGCCGCTAGACATATATAGAGTTTTGCGCTCGATGAACCCAAGTCCGTACATGTACCTGTTGAATTTAGAAGATGCCGCTGGCGAATTTGCGATTGTCGGAGCATCGCCAGAGGCACTTGTGACAGTTACTGGCAAACATGCCGTGACCCATCCGATCGCCGGTTCGCGTCCTCGTGGAGCCAACGTAGATCAAGACAACGACTTTGGGACCAGCCTTCAGCAAGATGCAAAAGAAAAGGCCGAGCACCTAATGCTGGTCGATCTAGCTCGCAACGACCTACTCAAGGTGTGCAAGGCCGACAGCCTCAAGGTTTCTGAGTTCATGCAGCTACATCGCTACAGTCACGTGATGCACTTGGTCAGCACAGTTGAGGGTGAACTTCGCGATGACATGTCGCCGGTGGATGCCTTCAAAGCAACTTTTCCAGCGGGTACGCTCAGTGGCGCTCCGAAACCTCGAGCGCTTGAAATCATCGACGAACTCGAGTCATCTGCTCGCGGTCTCTACGGTGGCGTGGTTGGCTACTTCGATTTCAGCGGCAACGCCGACCTAGCCATCGCGATCCGTACCGCACTGGTTCGCGACGGGGTAGCGCGCATCCAGGCCGGGGCGGGCCTGGTGCTCGACTCAGACCCAGAGAGCGAATGGCAGGAGTGCCTGAACAAGGCAAGCGCCCCGATTCGTGCCGTGAACGCTGCCAACACTCTTCAAACTCTCAACCAAGGAATCTAGTGCTGTCGAAACAACGACTTACTTTTCTGGCTCTGGTACTGCAGGCCTCGGCTCTGATTTTGATCAGCCAGACTTGGTACTCGATCTCGATGAGCCCAGAAGGCCACACTGTCGTACTCGGGGACTACAGCGGCGCCGATGCCAACCCCAGCGCACTGGCGACAAGTGGTTTCTCGGCCGTGGCCATCCTGGTTCTAGCCTTCAGTCAACGTCTGGCTCTGCGAATCGCGGCCGCTTTGGCGCTGATTGCCAATGTGGTGCTAGGTTTTGCGGTTGCCTTAGGCCTCGCAAATCGAAACATTTCGGCACTCGACACCGAGCTTGATCGCCTAACCGGCATCGCTGGAACGCACGGCATCAAGGGTTTGACCATCGTTCAGAATTCAACCGGCTGGGTGTGGCTTGTCATCGAGGTAG
The DNA here is from genome assembly GCA_039795455.1 of Actinomycetota bacterium. GTDB lineage: Bacteria > Actinomycetota > Actinomycetes > Actinomycetales > Microbacteriaceae > Rhodoluna. Next base: position 28,878 of record JBDKLV010000052.1, on the reverse strand, counting down.
TCCTCGTTTTGTTGCTCGCTTATGCGGCCATTGTCGCCCCTACAGCCGTGCGGGCTCTGAAGCCATCGAAGTCTGGCAAAGGCAAGAACACGACGTCAAAAGCGAAGGCCGCCGCCACGACCATCGACCTTTGGGACGACCAGCGCCGTTAGAATTATTGAAAGTTTTGAAAGAGGACCAAATGTCGAACCAAGCAGCAGATCCAGGTCACGGCGACACCCCAGCAGCCTGGGTAACCGTAATTGCACTGATGCTCGCCTCGGGCGTAGCAACCGCCGGGATTTGGTTCGACAACAACTCTGCCTTGCTTATCAGTGCCGTTGTCGTTGCAGTTGCAGGTTCTGCAGCCGGTTTCGCACTAGCCAAGTTGGGCTATGGCAAAGGCGGCGCAAAGCTTAAGAGCAAGCACTAACAGTGCTCGAAGGGCTTTACGCCGGCGCGCTTAGGGACGCCGACGAGCGAGCCGCCACTACAAACATCAGCGCACTTGAGTCGCTTGCAGCCGCTCAGGCTCCTGCAATTGATTCACTTCAAGCACTCGCTAAATCAGAGCACATCAAAGTTCTAGCCGAAATCAAACGGGCAAGTCCTTCACGTGGTGACCTGGCTGCAATTGCTAACCCCGCCGAATTGGCAAAAACTTATGCTGCGGCCGGCGCCAGCGCAATCTCTGTTCTCACCGAACGTCACAAGTTTTTAGGTTCGCTTGAGGATCTGGTAAGCGTTCGTACCAATGTGAGCGTTCCAATTTTGCGCAAGGACTTCATCGCCAATGAATACCAGGTTCTCGAGGCAAGAGCCGCAGGCGCAGACATCGTGCTTTTGATCGTTGCAGGACTAGAACAAAAACGTTTGCTGCAGCTGAAGCACCTGATCGAAGAACTTGGCATGACTGCGTTCGTCGAGACCCACAATGCAGACGAGGTTCGTTTTGCTGTCGACGCGGGCACTCAACTTTTGGGGGTCAATGCCCGAGACCTATCTACATTCGAAACCGACCGCAACTTATTCGGCACCCTGACCCACCTGATTCCCGAGCAAACCATCAAGGTTGCAGAGAGTGCTGTTCGAACATCAGCAGATGTTCGTAATTACCGTGAAGCGGGGGCCGATGTGGTTCTCGTCGGGGAAGCTCTGGTCACTGGAGACCCGGCAACCTTGTTAGCCGAATTCACAGCAATTTAGGATTGAGCGATGACCAATCTGCGCGATGCCAAAGGGCCGTACTTCGGTGAGTACGGTGGCCGATTTGTACCCGAATCGCTGATTGAAGCGCTCGATGAACTCGAAGCAACATATGAAGCCACCAAGGCAGACCCCGCTTTTCAAGCCGAACTAGCTGAACTGCACCGCAGTTACACTGGTCGACCATCGATCATCACCGAGGTACCAAGGTTCGCCTCGCACGCCGAAGGCGACGTACGCATTTTCCTAAAACGCGAGGATTTGAACCACACCGGTTCACACAAGATCAATAACGTGCTCGGGCAGGCGCTTCTGACCAAGCGCATGGGAAAGACCCGAATCATTGCAGAGACCGGTGCCGGCCAGCACGGCGTTGCTAGCGCAACCGCGGCAGCGCTTTTCGGTCTCGAATGCGTGGTCTACATGGGCGAAGTCGACACCGAACGCCAGGCATTGAATGTAGCCAGAATGCGACTGCTCGGCGCCGAGGTCATTCCAGTTAAATCAGGTAGCCGCACGCTCAAAGATGCAATTAACGAGGCACTTCGTGACTGGGTAGCCAATGTCGATAGCACTCACTATCTCTTGGGCACAGTTGCCGGGCCACATCCGTTTCCGACCATGGTGCGAGACTTCCACAGCGTGATTGGCGTCGAGGCTCGGGCACAGATGTTAGACGAATTTGGATTCTTGCCAACGGCTCTTGCGGCCTGCGTTGGCGGAGGTTCGAACGCCATTGGTCTGTTCCATGCCTTTTTAGATGACCCGTCGGTCGCCATTTATGGATTCGAGGCTGCAGGCGATGGAATGGACACCGATCGTCATGCCGCGACTCTCAACTACGGCAAACCTGGTGTGCTTCACGGTGCCAAGTCGTACATGCTTCAAGACGAAGATGGTCAGACAATTGAGTCGCACTCAATCAGCGCTGGGCTCGATTACCCGGGTGTTGGTCCTGAGCATTCATGGCTCAAGGATGTCGGTCGCGCTCAATACCGCGGTATTAGTGACGCCGAAGCGATGGATGCCCTGCGTTTACTTTCGCGCACCGAAGGAATCATTCCAGCGATCGAATCGGCACACGCACTGGCCGGCGCTCTGAAGATAGCCGGCGAACTCGAAAAAGGCTCTAGCATCTTGGTCAATTTGTCTGGTCGCGGCGATAAAGACATGGAAACCGCAGCCAAGTACTTTGGATTGATTCAATGAACGCCACCGTCGCTGAAACCTTCGAAGCAAATCGAAGCGCCGGACGCAAGACGCTAATCGGCTATTTTCCAATCGGCTATCCAACTATCGACGAATCCGTCGAGGCAGCCATTGCGATGTGCGAAAACGGAATCGACATTCTCGAGCTTGGTGTGCCTTATTCCGACCCAGTGATGGATGGCCCGGTGATTCAGGCGGCCACCGTCGAAGCGCTAGCTGCCGGCTTCAAACTCAAAGAGCTGTTTGGCGCCGTTGAACGCGTCGCGGCCGCAGTCAAAGCACCAGTGTTGGTGATGACCTATTACAACCCAGTGCTGCAGTTTGGTGTCGATGAGTTCGCACGCCGACTGAAAGCGGCTGGCGGGGCCGGGCTCATCACTCCAGATCTCATCCCGGATGAGGCAGGCGAGTGGCTGGCGGCCAGCGACAAACACGGCCTCGAACGCGTCTTCTTAGCAACTCCAACCTCAAGTGCTGAACGTACTAAGCGCGCAGCCGAACTTAGTCGCGGATTCACCTACGCTGTCTCAACCATGGGCATCACCGGTGCCCGTAGCGAAATTGATGCCAACGCACGCAAGGTTGTCTCAAACCTTCGAGAGACACAAGTGCCGCAAAACGTAGCCGTCGGCATCGGAATTTCGACCGCCGCACAGGTCACCGAAGTGAATCAATACGCGGATGCTGCAATTGTCGGTAGCGCATTCGTTCGCGCGTATCAAGACGGCGGGCTGCAAGCCCTCAAAGCAAAATCGCAAGAATTGAATCCGAACAAGTAGAAAGCAACAGCACCATGCACCTATCGATTCCAAGCCCTTCAATTTCCTACATTCAAGTAGGCCCTTTAGTTATTCACTTCTATGCAGTGTGCATTTTGGTAGGAATAGCGGCGGCAGTATGGATCGGCGCAATCCGGTGGAAGGCACGCGGTGGCAGCGCAAACCAAATGGTTGACATGGCTCTCTGGACCGTACCAATCGGAATCATCGGCGCACGCATTTTTCACGTCGTCACTCACTGGTCGTTCTACTTTGGGGCTGGCACCGACCCGCTAGCGGTATTCCGAATTTGGGAAGGCGGACTTGCCATTTACGGCGGCTTGATTTTTGGCGTTCTCGGCGCATGGTTGGGCTCGCGATCGATTGGCGTGCGATTCCTCTCGGTGGCCGATGCGCTAGCTCCGGGCATCCTTGTGGCACAAGCCATCGGTCGACTTGGTAACTACTTCAATAAGGAACTCTTCGGCCAGGCAACCACCTTGCCATGGGGTCTCGAAATTCCATCGACGAACCCTGCCTACCCGGTTGGCTTCCCGGCCGGTGTGCTATTCCACCCGACTTTTCTCTACGAGATGATCTGGAACCTGCTCGGTTTCGCACTAATCGTCTTCGTACTCGAGCGCCGCTTCAACCTGCGCAACGGCCGAGCCTTTGCTGTTTACCTGGTTTACTACTCAATTGGCCGCGCCTTCATCGAAAGCCTCCGAATCGACGTTTCGGAGTCATTCCTGGGGTTACGAACCAACGTGTGGTCAGCCATTCTCACCGCACTCGTCGGTGTTGCCCTATACCTCTGGCTGGCCCGCAAAAAGCCTGGCACCGAGGAGTCGATTTGGCTGCCTGGCAAGGCACCCGCTGAGTTAGACTTGCAGGACGCCGCCAATCACAGCGACGACGTTTAGCGCCAAAAGCGCAGGTTCTTTTCAGATCTCTCGGGCCGATGATGTCCCTCTAATTTTGCGATTGGAGTCGGCATGCCTGGTTTATCCCCATTTACTAAGTTCAGCACTGCGCCTGCCGCATCTGGTCTATACGACCCGAGCCGCGACAAGGATGCCTGTGGACTAGCGATGGTCGCAACGCTGAGGGGAACCGCAGGACACGACATCATTGACACTGCTCTAAACGCATTGCGCAACCTCGAACACCGTGGTGCCGTCGGCTCGGATGCCGGAACCGGAGACGGTGCAGGAATTCTTTCGCAACTACCAGACAAGTTTTTGCGAGCCGTCGTCGATTTTGACCTCGGAGCAAAAGGCAGCTACGGAGCCGGACTGGTTTTCATTTCGCCAGACGAAGATGTTGTCTCAGCGCATAACCGATTTGCTGAATTGGCTATCGAAGAGGGCTTGCAGGTTCTCGGTTGGCGCGAGGTTCCGGTTCGCCCAGAGGTGTTGGGTGATCTTGCTCGCGCAGCAATGCCATTAATTCAGCAAGTTTTCGTATCGAGCGAATCAGGACTCACCGGTCTAAACCTCGAGCGCGCCCTATTCAGACTTCGTAAGCGCAGTGAAAGAACCCTTGGGCTTTACCACCCGTCGCTTTCGTCACGCACCATCGTCTACAAAGGCATGGTAACTACGCTTCAGCTTGAACCGTTCTACCCGGATCTAACCGACGAGCGTTTCGAGTCACTTTTGGCACTCGTTCACTCGCGCTTCTCAACCAACACCTTCCCATCGTGGCCTCTTGCGCACCCGTTCCGCATGATTGCTCACAACGGCGAGATCAACACCGTTAAGGGCAATCGCAACTGGATGCGCGCCCGCGAACCAAAACTTTCGAGCGAGGTTCTCGGCAACATCGACCAACTGCTACCGATCATCACGCCAGATGGCTCTGACTCTGCATCGTTCGATGAAGTTGTCGAATTGCTTTATCTGGCCGGCCGTTCATTGCCGCACGCAATGATGATGATGATTCCAGAGGCCTGGCAGAAGCAGACCGACATCGATGCTGAACGCAAGAACTTCTACGAATACCACTCGATGCTCATGGAGCCTTGGGATGGGCCCGCAGCCGTGGTTTTCACTGATGGCTCACTTGTCGGTGCAACGCTTGACCGCAACGGCCTCCGCCCAGGACGCTACCTAATTACCGACGACGGCTTGGTCATCCTTGCTTCTGAAATCGGAGTTGCCGAGGTTGACCCAGCCCGCGTGGTTCGCAAGGGCCGACTACAGCCAGGCAAGATGTTCTTGGTTGACACCGAGAGCGGCCGCCTGATTGGCGACGACGAGATCAAAGCAGAGATTGCCGCGGCCGCGCCTTGGGGAGAGTGGCTCGAGAAGAACCGCATCAAGCTCGCCGACCTGCCAGAGCGTGAGCACATCTTCTCGACTCGAAGCTCTGTGCTTCGTCGTCAGCGCACCTTTGGCTACACCGAGGAAGAACTTCGTATCTTGCTTGCTCCGATGGCACGCACCGGTGCCGAACCACTAGGAGCCATGGGCAGCGACACTCCGATTGCTGCAATCAGCGATCGCCCTCGAGTGCTATTCGACTACTTCGTACAGCAATTCGCACAGGTGACCAACCCGCCACTCGACTCGATCCGAGAAGAAGTAGTTACTTCGCTTTCAGCGGGAATCGGTCCGGAACTCAACTTGCTTGATGCGACTCCCGAGCATGCCCAGCAAGTCATTCTCGGATTCCCAGTAATCAACAACGATGAACTTGCGAAGATCAAACACATCGACGAAAAAGATGGTGCTGGTCACGCGTTCACCGTGCAAGGCCTCTATCGCGTCGATGGCGGGGCAGAGGCACTAGCTGAGCGCATCCGTGAGATTTTTGACGAAGTCGACGCCGCCATTGAAGCCGGTGCAACTTACTTGATTTTGAGCGACCGCGACTCGACTCGCGAAGTCGCTCCGATTCCTTCATTGCTACTGACCTCATCGGTGCACCACCACTTGCTTCGCGCTGGCAAGCGCACTCACGTTGGCTTGGTGGTCGAAGCCGGCGATGTTCGTGAAGTACACCACGTGGCCGCGTTGGTCGGCTACGGTTGTGCGGCCGTGAACCCGTATCTTGCGATGGAATCTGTTGAGTTCTTGGTTCGCAGCGGACAGCTAGTTGGCATTACCGCTGAGCAGGCCTCAAAGAACCTGGTCTACGCACTTGGTAAGGGCGTGCTGAAGATCATGTCGAAGATGGGCATTTCGACCCTTCAGTCCTACGCGGGTGCGCAAGTATTCGAGGCCATCGGACTCAGCCAAGAGTTTGTCGACACCTATTTCACTGGCACCACTAGCCAACTAGGCGGTATCGGTATCGAAGTAATTCACGCCGAGATTGCTGCACGCCACTCGAGCGCGTATCCGGTTGATATTGCCCTCAACCCACACGAAAGCCTCGAAGTGGGAGGCGAGTACCAGTGGCGTCGCGAAGGCCCACCGCACCTGTTCAACCCAGAGACCGTATTCAAGTTGCAGCACTCGACTCGCAACAAGCGTTACGACATCTTTAGGGAATACACCAAGCTCGTCGATGACCAGAGCGAAAACCTAATGACTCTGCGCGGCATGTTTACCCTGCGCGAAGGCCTGCGACCTGCAGTACCAATCGACGAAGTTGAATCGATCGAGTCGATCGTCAAGCGTTTCTCAACCGGAGCGATGTCTTACGGTTCAATTTCGAAAGAGGCTCACGAGACCCTGGCGATTGCCATGAACCAGCTCGGTGCCAAGTCGAACACCGGTGAGGGTGGCGAAGACGTTGACAGGCTTCTCGACCCAACTCGTCGCAGTGCAATCAAGCAGGTGGCCTCTGGACGCTTTGGCGTCACGTCGATGTACTTGACTCACGCCGAAGACATTCAGATCAAGATGGCGCAAGGTGCCAAACCTGGTGAGGGCGGACAGCTTCCGCCAAACAAGGTTTACCCTTGGGTCGCGCGCACCCGTCACGCGACCGCTGGTGTCGGTTTGATCTCACCACCACCGCATCACGACATTTACTCAATCGAAGACCTGAAGCAGTTAATCTTCGACCTAAAGCGTGCGAACCGCGCAGCCCGAGTGCACGTCAAGTTGGTGTCGCAGGTCGGAATCGGTACTGTCGCAGCAGGTGTTGCCAAGGCGAAGGCCGATGTGATTCTGGTATCTGGTCACGATGGAGGTACCGGTGCATCGCCGCTGAACTCTTTGAAGCATGCCGGAACTCCTTGGGAGCTTGGTCTTGCAGAGGCCCAGCAGACCCTGATGATCAACGGGCTTCGCGACCGAGTAACGGTTCAGGTCGATGGTCAGATGAAAACTGGCCGCGACGTCGTCATCGCTGCGCTCCTAGGCGCCGAAGAGTACGGCTTCGCAACCGCACCGCTGGTGGTCGAAGGTTGTATCTTGATGCGCGTCTGCCACCTCGACACTTGCCCGGTCGGCGTAGCAACCCAAAACCCGACTCTGCGCAAGCGCTTTAGCGGAAAGCCAGAGTTTGTCGTGAACTTCTTCGAGTTCTTGGCGACCGAGGTGCGAGAGTACCTTGCTGCCCTTGGTTTTAGATCACTCGACGAGGCTATTGGCCACAGCGAATTTCTCGACATGAACCGCGCCATCAGCCATTGGAAAGCAGACGGGCTAGACCTGTCACCAATCTTGGCTTCTCCTGCAATAACTCAAGGAGCTTCGCGCATTCGATCGACCAACCAAGACCATGAGCTCGAGAAGCACTTCGATCACAAGTTGATTGAGGCAGCCGCAACCGCACTCGAGTCGAGCAAACCCGTTGTCATCGAGTTACCGATCACAAATGTTGACCAAGCGGTTGGCACCATGCTCGGCAATGAACTAACTAAGCGTTTCGGCGCAGACGGGTTACCAGCAGCAAGCATCGACATTCGCCTGTCAGGCGCTGCGGGTCAGTCATTCGGTGCATTTACCCCTCGCGGCATCAAGCTCACTCTCGAAGGTGATGCCAACGACTATGTCGGCAAGGGCCTTAGCGGTGCAACCATCGTGGTCAAACCAAATGCAGCCTCGGTGTTTGCAGCAGAAGAGAACATCATCGCAGGCAACGTAATTGGATACGGTGCTACTAGTGGTGAGCTATTCCTCTCTGGAATCGTTGGCGAGCGCTTCTTGGTACGAAACTCAGGAGCAACGGCGGTTGTCGAGGGTGTGGGAGATCACGCGCTCGAGTACATGACCGGCGGTTGTGCGGTCATCCTTGGCTCGACCGGCCGCAACCTTGGAGCGGGCATGAGCGGAGGCGTGGCTTACGTGTACAAGTTGCGGGCAGATCGCATTAACCGTGAGGCGCTCGAGGCGGGCGACCTGCACATTGGACACCTTGAGCCAGCCGATGCCAGCCGCTTGCGCGAATTGCTTGAGAAACACAGCACCGAGACCGGTTCGAAGCTTGCAGCCAAACTATTGACCAATTTCGAATCCGAACTCGAGCACTTCAGTCGTGTCTTGCCTGCAGACTATGCAGCCGTTGTCAAGATCCGCGAAGACGCAGTGGCAGCAGGCGTAGACCCAGACTCGGATGAGATTTGGAAGCAAATTTTGGAGGTCACCAATGGCTGATCCACGCGGATTTATGAAAGTGACCGAACGCGAGACCGCCGAGCGTCGTCCGGTCGAGATCCGTATTCGTGACTACAAAGAGGTTTACGAGAAGCGCGACCCTGCGGTTATTAAGCAGCAGGCGAGTCGTTGTATGGATTGCGGCGTGCCGTTTTGCCACCACGGCTGCCCGCTAGGCAACCTGATTCCTGAGTGGAACGACCTTACCTGGCGCGACCAGGGTAAAGAAGCGATTGAGCGCCTGCACCGCACTAACAACTTTCCGGAGTTCACTGGTCGACTCTGTCCAGCTCCTTGCGAAAGTTCATGTGTTCTAGGCATCAATCAGCCTGCCGTCACCATCAAAGAGGTCGAAGTTTCGATCATCGACAAGGCTTTCGACAGCGACTGGGTAGTTGCCCACGCACCAGAACGCCTAACCGGCAAGACCGTTGCAATCGTGGGTTCAGGCCCTGCCGGCTTGGCAGCGGCACAGCAGCTAACTCGCGCTGGTCACACGGTCGCCGTTTACGAGCGCGACGACAAAATTGGCGGATTGCTGCGTTATGGCATCCCTGATTTCAAGATGGAGAAGCAACACATCGACCGACGCCTGGCCCAGATGGAAACCGAAGGTACCCGTTTTCGTCCCGGTGTGAACATCGGTGTCGACATCACCTGGGAGCAACTGCGAGCACGATATGACGCTGTACTGATCGCAACCGGTGCCACCAAACCACGTGACCTGAAGATTCCTGGCCGTGAACTCGATGGCGTGAACTTTGCAATGGACTACTTGACTCAGTCGAACCGCTTTGTAGCAGGCGAGAAGGTTGCCGAACAAATCACAGCTGCTGGCAAGCACGTGGTCATCCTCGGCGGTGGCGACACCGGAGCGGACTGTCTCGGAACCGCGACTCGCCAAGGCGCACTTTCGGTGACAACTTTGGCGATCGGAAAGCAGCCCTCTGAAGAGCGCACTGCGAGCCAGCCGTGGCCGACATTCCCAACCCTGTTTGAGGTTTCTAGCGCACACGAAGAATTCGGTGAGCGACAGTACCTAGCTTCGACTGTCGAGTTCGTGGGCGAGAACGGAAAACTCACCGGCATCAAGGTTGCAGAAACCGAGTTTGTCGACGGCAAGCGTGTTCCGAAAGCCGGAACCGAGAAGATTCTCGCTGCCGACCTTGTCTTCTTGGCACTAGGTTTCACCGGTGCAGAGAATGCAGAGCTCGAGCAACAGAGTCAGGTCGCATTCGATGACCGTGGCAATGTGGCACGTGACTCGCGTTGGGCAACCAACCAAGAAGGCGTATTCGTTGCTGGCGATGCCGGCCGCGGTCAGAGTCTGATTGTCTGGGCAATCGCCGAGGGCCGATCAGCCGCTGCAGCCATCGACAACTACCTAGAGGGCGTTACCGAGCTGCCTTCACCTGTTAAGCCAACCGACAAAGCAATTTCGATTTAGTAAAACAAAGCCCTCAGTATGCTTGCTGAGGATTAAAGAAGGAAAAGATGAGACGCGCCAAAATCGTTGCGACCATGGGTCCGGCAACTTCAAGTTACGAGCAGATCAAGGCTGTCATCGAAGCTGGTGTAGACGTTGCCCGCATGAATCTCAGCCACGGTAGCTACGACGTTCACGAAAATGTTTACCGTAACGTGCGCCAGGCGGCACTTGACGCTGGCAAGCCAGTCGCAGTTTTTGTTGACCTTCAGGGCCCGAAGATTCGCCTCGGCAAATTCAAGGATGACGTCAAGCACGAGCTAGCTAAGGGCGATGTCTTCAAGATCACCATCGACGACATCCTTGGTGACAAAGACATCTGTTCGACAACATTCAAAGGCCTGCCGGGCGATGTAAAGCCTGGCGACGTATTGCTAATCGACGATGGCAAGGTAATGTTGCGCGCCACCGAGGTAACCGCAACCACCGTCACTACCGTATGCGAGATTCCCGGCCCAGTTTCTAATAACAAGGGAATCAACCTTCCTGGTGTGGCAGTAAACGTTCCTGCACTTAGCGAGAAGGATGAGGACGACCTTCGCTGGGGTCTAAAGCTCGGCGTTGACATGATTGCGTTGTCGTTTGTGCGCAACGCTGCCGACATCAAGCGTGTTCACGAGATTATGGAAGAAGAGGGTCGTTACCTTCCGGTAATCGCCAAGATTGAGAAGCCGCAGGCAGTGGCCGCTCTCGAAGAAATCATCGACGCATTTGACGGCATCATGGTTGCGCGTGGCGACCTTGGTGTTGAGCTTCCTTTCGAAGAAGTACCTCTGGTACAGAAGCGTGCGGTAGAACTTTCGCGTCGCTGGGCAAAACCGGTAATCGTTGCAACTCAGATGCTTGAAACCATGACCGATAACTCGCGACCAACTCGCGCAGAGGTTTCAGACGTGGCAAACGCCATCCTTGATGGTGCAGACGCCGTGATGCTATCGGGTGAGACTTCGGTCGGTAAGTGGCCGGTCGAGACCGTTTCGGCCATGGCTCGAATCATCGAAAACACCGAAGAGAACGGCCTGTCGCGCATTCCTGCCCTAGGTACTCGTCCGCACACACACGCTGGCGCAGTTTCCCTTGCAGCTATCGAGATCGCCGAGCTACTCGGCTCGCGCTTTGTCTGTGTCTTCACCGAGGGCGGCGACTCGATGCGTCGCGTCAGTCGCTTGCGTTCGCAAGTTCCAGTTCTTGCCTTCACTCCAAACGAAGACACCCAACGTCGCCTTTCGCTGGTCTGGGGTGCGAACACCCACCTGGTCGGTCGCGTCAAGCACACCGACGAGATGATGGGTCAGGTAGACGAGATCCTCCTTGCCAAGGGCCTTGCCAAGATGGGCGAAGAGGTCGTAGTTGTTGCTGGAACTCCTCCAGGTGTGGCCGGTTCGACAAATACCTTGCGCGTTCACCGCGTGGGAGACCCAAACCACTAATTTGGCGGGCTCAGCCAGCCTTAAAGCAAAAACGCACCCGGTTGGGTGCGTTTTTCTTTTTGTGCCGAAGGCGGGACTTGAACCCGCACTCCTTTCGGAAAAGCATTTTGAGTGCTCCGCGTCTGCCATTTCGCCACTTCGGCGGCAACCGGTCTAGTTTAGGCGATTTACTCGGCCAATAAAACTGCCCTAGGGTAATAGTCATGAATGACGCCGCAACGAAGCGCAGGGTCTTGGTCGCAGAAGACGAGGCCCTAATTCGACTCGACATTGTCGAGACGCTGCGCGACTTTGGTTTCGAGGTTGTTGGCGAAGCCGCAGACGGGGAACAAGCCGTCGCAATGGCAACCGACTTAAAGCCTGACGTGATCGTCATGGACATCAAGATGCCGAACATGGATGGCATAACAGCAGCGGAGAAGATTCAAGAGCTGCGCATCCCTGTGGTGTTGCTAACTGCTTTCAGCCAGAAGGAGCTCGTCGAGCGGGCATCTGAAGCTGGAGCAATGGCTTACGTGGTCAAGCCGTTCACCCCAAACGATCTCTTGCCTGCGGTTGAGATCGCGTTCTCGCGACACCAGCAGTTCGTAGCCCTTGAAGAGGAAGTCAAAGACCTGAGCGAGCGATTCGAGACTCGCAAGTTGGTCGACAGAGCCAAAGGCCTTTTGACTGAGAAGATGAACCTGAATGAACCAGACGCTTTCCGTTGGATTCAAAAGGCATCGATGGATCGCCGACTGACCATGCGCGAGGTAGCGGTCACCATCATCGATCAATTGACCGAAAAGAAGTAACTAGTTTCGGTCGCGCAAAAAGTTGGTAATGCGCACTGTGCTTAGTCGCTGACCCTTTTCATCGGTAATCACGATTTCGTGCAGGGTAAGGCTCTTGCCCAGATTCAAAGCGGTGCAGGTGCCCGTAACCAAACCGGAAGTGGCGCTGCGAGTGTGTGAAGCATTGATCTCGATACCAACAGCAACTCTTGCAGGCCAGGCCCAAACGTTTGCTGCCATGCTGCCGAGCGACTCGGCGAGCACCAGGTGGGCACCACCGTGTAGCAAACCAATCGGTTGAGTATTGCCCTCGACCGGCATCGTGGCAACTGCGCGTTCCGCCGATAGTTCGACTAGCTCGATGCCCATTTTGGTGGCCAAAGCACCAAGGTCCTTGCGCTGCGCCATCAATTCGGCGGCGGCAACTGAAAGTTTGATTGAAGAGCTCACTGCGGCCTTTCGCTTAGGCTATGGCTATGAATGCCAAGCCTACCTTGCTGCTTATTGACGGGCATTCGCTCATGTTTCGCGCGTTTTACGCACTTAGCCCAGACTCTTTCCGCACTCCAGACGGGCAGCACACCAACGCGGTTCACGGCTTCATTTCGATGTTGCTCAACATTCTTGGTCAAGAAAAACCAACCCACCTGGCCGTGGCATTCGACCTTTCGCGCGAGAGTTTCAGAACCGCCGAGTATCCCGAGTACAAGGGCACGCGCGGTGAGACGCCACCAGAATTCATTGGCCAGACCGAGTTGCTGCGCGAGGCGCTGGATGCCATGAATGTGGTTAACCTGACCCGCGACAACTACGAGGCAGACGACATCATTGCGTCGCTAGCAGATCAGGCCGCCGACGCTGGCTACGAGGTATTCGTGGTCAGTGGCGACCGCGATACCTTCCAGCTGATTCGCCCTGAGACAACAATTCTTTACCCGATCAAAGGTGTGCTGAATTTGGCAAGGATGACCGACGAGGCAGTCTTTGAAAAGTACGCGGTACGTGCCAAGCAATACCCAGACCTAGCGGCGCTGGTCGGCGAAACCTCTGACAACCTGCCGGGCATTCCTGGCGTCGGTCCAAAGACCGCAGCAAAGTGGTTAACACAGTTCGGTTCGCTTCAGGCAATCTTCGATTCTGCTGATGAGATTCCGGGCAAGGTAGGTGAGTCGCTACGTGAGCACATGCAGCTAGCGATTCGAAACCGGAGACTGAACCATCTGGTTCGCGACCTCGATTTCGATTTCACGTTTGACCAACTTGAGATTCGTGGTGTCGACAGCGACGAAGTGACTCGAGTTTTCAAGAAGTTGCACTTCAGAAGTCTCACCGAACGAGTTTTGCGCCTAAAGGGAAGTGGCGCGATGTCTGGCTCGACTAAGTCTGATTCGGCCAGCTCTAAGAGCGCTGCGAATGTCGAAGATATCGACGTCACCGAAGATGCCACAGTTTTCGAAGAGATCAACGTGCCAGAAGCCAAGTCGGTTAGTGGCAGCGAAATTGCCAAGTGGCTAAAGAGCGAAAAGGCACTTATCGCTTTTGGAACTCGCTGGATCGACACTGATTGTGTCGCAATCGGCTTTGCCACCGAGACCGAACGCTTCGAATGGGCACCAAAGTCGAACCAAGATGTGATCGATAACGTGGGCGAGTGGCTGATCTCGACTACTGCCAAAGCCGTTTATGACGAGAAGAACACCGCCCGCAGATTCTTGGCGCTTGGCCTAGAACTCGGTGGCGTCGAGTACGACGTGCTACTTATGACCTTCTTGCACAATCCGGTACGCAAGGGTTACGGGCTAGACGAGATTGCCTTGGAGTACTTAGGGCTAGAGGTGGCTCGCAAAGCGACCGAGACCCTGCTCGATACGGGAGGCGACGATGCCTCGCTAGATGCCTGGCTGGCCGCCAACCTCGCGCCACGGCTTTTCGAGAAGCTTCGACTCAGCGACTCACTTCGCGCATTGAACGAGATTGAACTGCCAACCTCGAAAACCCTAGCCCGCATGGAGCACACCGGCATCGCAATCGATCGAGAGAAACTCGAGTCGATGTTCGAGACCCTCGGTCAAGAAGTAGACCAGATTGCAGCCGAGTGTTACAAGATCATCGGCAAAGAGATCAATCTCGCATCTCCCAAGCAATTGCAGACGGTGTTGTTCGAAGATCTCGGCATGCAAGGCACCAAAGCCGTCAAAACCGGGTTCTCGACTAACGCAGCCGCACTTAATGAGTTGTACGAGCAGACCGAACATCCATTCTTGGCCAAGTTGCTCGAGCATCGCGAGGTTGCCAAGCTTCGCCAGATTGTCGAAATTGTCATCAAAGCAATCGCCAAGGATGGCCGCATTCACACCAACTACGTGCAGACCGGCACTTCGACAGGTCGACTCGCATCTGATTCACCTAACTTGCAGAACATTCCGATCAAGTCCGAACGTGGCAAGTTGATTCGCGATGCGTTCACAGTCGGCCAAGGGTACGAGACTCTGCTCAGCGCCGACTACTCACAGATTGAAATGCGCATCATGGCGCACCTGAGCGAAGACCCGGGATTGATCGAGGCTTTCAACACGGGCGAGGACTTGCACCGTTTTGTCGGTTCGCGCATTTTCGGCGTGACTCCAAGCGAAGTCACATCGGCAATGCGCGGCAAGGTGAAGGCAATGAGCTACGGTCTGGTCTATGGCCTGAGCGAGTATGGCCTTGCCAAGCAGTTGCGCATCTCGAACGGCGAAGCCAAGCAACTCATGGCCGACTACTTTGAACGCTTCGGTGGAGTCCGCCGCTACCTGGCCCGCGTGGTCGACGAAGCCAAGATCAACGGCTACACCGTGACTAGCTTCGGCCGCCGCCGGCCCTTCGACGACCTAAAGTCGAGCATCTTCCAAATCCGCGAGGCGGCTAGGCGAGCGGCGCTAAATGCCCCGATTCAGGGCACGGCTGCCGACATCATGAAGCTGGCCATGACCCGAATCGACCAAAAGATGCAGGCAGCAGGCATGCAAAGTCGCATGTTGCTGCAGGTTCACGATGAACTGGTCTTCGAGGTGGCCAAGGGCGAGCTCGATGCTCTCAAGGTCTTGGTTACCGACCAAATGGCCCATGTGGTCGAACTTTCAGTGCCGCTCGACGTGCACGTCGGCGTAGGCAAGACCTGGGCTCAAGCCGACCACTAGTTCCGAGCATCCCGTCTAAAAGCCCTTAGAAAAAGGGGGAGCGAGCCGTTAGACTTGCTCGGTGCCCTTTGTTGGGTGCCAAATCCCCATCCATTGCCGGATCAGTAATTGCTGCGCCGGCCCGAGTATGTCCGTAAGAGTAAAACCACATATGTCAAACACCCCAAGTAAGCAGATCGCAGTCAACGACATCGGATCTGCTGAGGACTTCCTAGCGGCAGTCGAAGCAACCCTAAAGTTCTTTAACGATGGCGACCTTATTGCAGGCACCGTAGTAAAGATCGACCGCGACGAAGTTCTTCTAGACGTTGGCTACAAGACCGAAGGTGTTATCCCTTCGCGTGAACTTTCAATCCGCCACGATGCAGATCCTTCAGAGATCGTTTCGGTTGGCGACTCAATCGAGGCCCTTGTTCTTCAGAAAGAAGACAAAGAAGGCCGCCTAATTCTTTCGAAGAAGCGCGCACAGTACGAGCGCGCCTGGGGAGATGTTGAGAAAATCAAGGATGCAGACGGCACTGTTACCGGTGTGGTCATCGAAGTTGTCAAGGGTGGACTCATCGTTGACATCGGTCTTCGTGGCTTCCTTCCTGCTTCGCTCATCGAGCTTCGTCGCGTTCGCGACCTCGGCCCATACTTGGGTCAGAAGGTTGAAGCCAAGATTCTTGAGCTAGACAAGAACCGCAACAACGTTGTGCTTTCGCGTCGTGCTCTTCTTGAACAGAGCCAGTCGGCTAACCGCAGCACTTTCCTTGCAGACTTGGCTAAGGGTCAGATCCGCACCGGTGTTGTTTCGTCGATCGTAAACTTCGGTGCATTTATCGACCTCGGTGGCGTAGACGGTCTAGTCCACGTTTCAGAGCTGTCATGGAAGCACATCGAGCACGCTTCTGAGGTCGTCGAAATCGGCCAGGAAGTTACCGTTGAGGTTCTCGAAGTTGACCAGGAGCGTGAGCGCGTATCGCTATCGCTAAAGGCAACTCAGGAAGACCCTTGGCAGGTATTCGCTCGTACTCACGCAATCGGTCAGTACGCACCGGGTAAAGTCACCAAGCTCGTTCCGTTCGGCGCATTCGTTCGCGTTGCAGACGGCATCGAGGGTCTAGTTCACATCTCGGAGCTTTCTTCGAAGCACATCGAGCTTGCAGAGCAAATCGTTTCGGTGAACCAGGATGTCTTCGTCAAGGTCATCGACATCGACCTAGACCGTCGCCGCATCTCGCTATCGCTAAAGCAGGCAAACGAAGAAGTCGACCCAGAGGGCACCGAGTTCAACCCAGCTCTTTACGGTATGGCCGCAGACTACGACGACAACGGTCAGTACAAGTACCCAGAAGGCTTTGATGCCACCACCAACGAGTGGAAGCCAGGCTTCGAAGAGGCTCGCGCTAAGTGGGAGAAGGAATACGCTGAGGCTCACGCCCGTTGGGAAGAGCACAAGCGTCAGATCGCTGCCGCTCGCGCAAAGGAAGCAACCCTTCCTGACGCACCAGCAGGTGGCGACGCTTCGGTTAGCTCGTACTCGAGCGAGTCGAGCGACTCTGGCACCCTTGCCGACGACGCTTCGCTTGCCGCACTTCGCGACAAGCTAAACGGCGCCGAGTAATCAAACTCATTCGTAAGCGGGTCGGTTCTGCCGGCCCGCTTTCGTTTTAACCGAACAACTCTCTTAGGCTTGGAACATGTTTCTAGTTGGGCTCACTGGCGGTATCGCCGCCGGCAAATCGACCGTCGCTAAGCGCTGGGTCGAACAAGGAGCCATCGAAATTGATGCAGACGTTCTCGCACGTGAGGTCGTCGAGCCAGGTTCGGCCGGCTTCAACCAAATCGTGCAGACCTTTGGCGAAGAACTAATTGCAGAAGATGGCACTCTAAACCGAGCCAAACTAAGCGCGCTGGTCTTCTCGACTCCTGACGCGCTAGATCGTCTGAATCAAATCATTCACCCATTGGTTAAATTGCGGTCGCGAGAATTGATTGCCACGGCACCGAAAGACTCGATCGTCATCTACAACGTTCCGCTCCTGGTCGAGGCGAGCGTTGACCACCCATTCGACTACATCGTGACCGTCGAAGCGCCAGAGGACAAGCAGATCGAACGTATGGTGGCCAACCGAGGTATGACGCGCGAAGCCGCAATGGCGCGCATCCGGGCTCAGGCAACGCCGGTCGAGCGCGCCAATGTCTCAGATCGAATCTTGAGCTCGAACCAATCGATTGAGCTTCTACTCAAGGATGCCGATTCGCTGTATCGCGAAATCGAATCCATGGCCGCCAAGAAGGCGAGCACCGAGTAGTGGAGGCCACGCGCGCGCACAATAAATTCGAGGTCATCAGCGAATACAAACCGTCGGGCGACCAGCCGAAGGCCATCGCCGAACTTGTCTCGCGCCTGAATGCGGGAGAGCGCGACATCGTGCTACTCGGTGCGACCGGTACCGGAAAATCTGCAACCACCGCCTGGTTGGTCGAAGCCGTGCAACGACCGACACTCGTATTGGCTCATAACAAAACCCTGGCGGCCCAGCTGGCGAACGAATTCAAACAGCTCTTTCCGAACAATGCAGTCGAGTACTTCGTTTCGTATTACGACTACTACCAACCAGAGGCCTACGTTCCACAGACCGATACCTTCATCGAGAAAGACTCATCGATCAACGAGGATGTGGAGCGACTTCGCTACAAGGCGACCATGAGCCTGCTCTCGCGACGCGATGTGATTGTGGTGTCGACCGTCTCTTGCATCTACGGTCTCGGAGCCCCGGCCGAGTACCTGAATCAATCGGTTGCCCTTCAAGTTGGCGACCGAATTGACCGCGATGCTCTGATTCGCCGCTTCGTTGAATTGCAGTACAAACGCAATGACTACGACTTTTCGCGTGGAAACTTCAGGGTCAAGGGCGACACGATCGAGATCATCCCGGTTTATGACGAGCTGGCCACTCGAATCGAATTCTTTGGCGATGAGATCGAGGCCATTTACTCACTCTCGCCGCTGACCGGCGAAGTGGTGGGCAACCTCGATACCGTGGCAATCTTTCCCGCCTCGTATTACGTAGCGCCGGCCGAACAAATGGGTCGAGCCATCGAAAACATCGAAAACGAACTGGCCGGCCGCCTTCGCGAGCTCGAGACCCAAGGCAAGCTGCTCGAGGCACAGCGCCTCAAAATGCGAACCAGCTTCGACCTAGAAATGATTCGCGAGCTGGGCTTTTGCAGTGGCATTGAGAACTACTCCCGACACATCGATGGCCGCGAACCAGGCGACCCACCGAGCTGTCTGCTCGACTACTTTCCAGATGACTTCTTGACGGTCATCGATGAGTCTCACGTGACAGTGCCGCAGATTGGCGCCATGTACGAGGGAGATGCATCGCGCAAGCGCACACTAGTCGAGCACGGATTCCGCCTACCGAGCGCACTTGATAACCGACCGCTTCGCTGGGATGAATTCCAGGGTCGAGTCGGGCAGACCGTTTACCTTTCAGCAACCCCGGGCAAGTACGAGCTCGGAGTCAGCGACGGGGTGGTCGAGCAGATCATTCGCCCAACCGGCCTGGTCGACCCGCAAATCGTGGTCAAACCCATCGAAGGCCAGATCGACGACCTGCTCGAAGAAATTCGAGTGCGAGTGGCTCGCGACGAACGCGTCTTGGTCACCACCCTCACTAAGAAGATGGCCGAGGAGCTGACCGACTTCTTTACCGAGGCAGGTGTTCGCGTGCGCTACCTGCACTCAGACGTCGACACCCTGCGTCGTGTCGAGCTTCTGCGCGAACTCCGCGCCGGCGTGTACGACGTTCTAATCGGCATTAACCTGCTTCGCGAAGGCCTAGATCTTCCCGAGGTCTCGCTGGTGAGCATCCTTGATGCAGACAAGCAAGGCTTTTTGCGCAGTGCGTCGTCACTGATTCAAACCATCGGTCGTGCCGCTCGAAACATCAACGGTGAAGTGCACATGTATGCCAACAGCCTTACTGACGCGATGAACAAAGCCATCGACGAGACCAACCGTCGCCGCGAAAAGCAGGTGGCTTACAACACCTTGCACGGCATCGACCCAACTCCGCTGCGTAAAAAGATCGCCGATATCACCGACGACATCATGCGCGAAGAAGAAGACACGGCGAAGCTGCTCGAGAATTCGCAGCAGGGCAGAGCCAAGTCTTCGAAGATCAAACCTGGCCAGAGCAAGGCCGCTGCGCTTAAGGCCAAGGGTGGCTCCGGCAAGGGTTACCAGGAATTAGTCGACCTTATCGTCGAGCTAGACGCCCAAATGAAGGCCGCAGCAACCGAACTGCACTTCGAACTGGCGGCCCGAATTCGTGACGAGCTGGTCGAGATCAAGCGCGAACTCAGAATGCTGGAGCAGCACAACTCCTAGGCAATTCGCCGCATTTAGACTTCTAGGGTGTCTATTGCCGAAATTCCTCACAACAACAAGCTCATAGTCAAGGGTGCGCGGGTTCACAATCTGAAAAACCTGAACCTCGAGATTCCGCGTGACTCGATGGTTGTTTTCAGTGGTCTTTCTGGTTCCGGCAAATCATCGCTTGCCTTCGACACCATCTTCGCTGAGGGGCAGCGTCGCTACATTGAATCGCTGTCTTCATACGCACGCCAGTTCTTGGGGCAGGTCGATCGTCCAGAGGTCGACTTTATTGAGGGTCTGAGCCCTGCCGTTTCGATTGACCAGAAGTCGACCAACCGGAACCCACGTTCGACCGTGGGAACCATCACCGAGATTCACGACTATCTGCGCCTACTCTGGGCCCGCATTGGTGTCCCGCACTGCGCCGAGTGCGGCGAGAAGATCGTCAAGCAAACGCCGCAACAAATCGTCGACCAGATCATGGAACTGAAAGAGGGCACACGCTTTCAAATCTTGGCTCAGATCGTCGATCAGAAGAAAGGCGAGTTCGTCGATCTTTTCCGTGACCTGCTAAGTCAGGGCTTTGCCCGTGCAGTGGTCGATGGCGAGGTTGTCACGCTCGCCGAAGCCAAGCCTCTTAAGAAGACGTTCAAACACGACATCTCTGTTGTAGTCGATCGTTTAGTTGCCAAGTCAGACATCGTTGGCCGACTAACCGACAGCGTCGAGACCGCGCTGAAACTAGCCGGTGGCCGTATCGTGATTGACTTTGTCGACGAGAAGGTTGCTACCAAAAAGACTCGCGTTTTTAGCGAGAAGATGTCGTGCCCGAACGAGCACCCGTTGGCGCTCGCCGAAATCGAACCGCGTACCTTCTCATTCAACGCACCTTTTGGTGCCTGTCCCGACTGTTCTGGCCTCGGCACCAAGATGAGTGCAGATCCAGACCTAGTAATCGGTGACGAAGATGCCTCGATTGCCGACGGCGTACTCCTGCCATGGTCGAGCCCACAGGGAAAGTTGTATCCGTACCTGACTCGCATGATGACAGGGCTCGCCAAAGAACTCGAATTCAAACTCTCGACGCCTTGGAACAAACTGTCAGAGGATGTTCGCGAGGCCGTGCTCTACGGAAATAACTTTGACGTACAGGTCAAATGGAAGAACAAGTACGGCCGAGAACTGCGCTACACAACGGGCTTTGAGGGCGTCATCTCCTACGTCGAACGCAAGTTCCTAGAGACCGATAGCGATTACGCCCGAGCCAAGTGGGCGAGTTATCACCGCGAGGTACCTTGCCCTTCGTGCGAGGGAGCGCGACTTCGCCCAGAAGTCTTGGCAATCAAAGTCGATGAAAAATCCATCGCCGATGTCGCAGCGATGAGCCTCGCCGACTGCACCAAGTTCTTCTCGGGTATAAAGCTCAACAGCCGAGATGTAAAGATTGCCGCCCAGGTGTTGCGCGAAATCAAGGCCCGACTCGAATTCTTGCTTGCTGTGGGGCTCGACTACCTGAGCCTCGAGCGCGCGGCGGGCACACTCTCAGGTGGCGAAGCCCAGCGCATCCGCTTGGCAACCCAGATTGGTTCTGGTTTGACTGGCGTGCTTTATGTACTCGACGAACCGAGCATCGGCTTGCACCAGCGCGACAACCGCCGCCTGATCGAAACCTTGATCAAGCTGCGTGACCTAGGAAACACCCTTCTAGTCGTAGAACACGACGAAGACACCATCAAGGCCAGCGACTGGATCGTCGACATCGGCCCAGGTGCCGGCGTGCACGGTGGCGAGGTTGTCCACTCGGGTACCTACAAAGACATACTCAAGAACCAAAAATCGATCACCGGCGCCTACCTTTCCGGCCGCCAAAGCATCGAGACACCTAAGAGCCGCAGACCAATCGACCCGAAGCGCAAGCTCAAGGTAGTCGGTGCCCGAGAAAACAACCTAAAGAACATCGATGTCGAATTTCCGCTCGGCGTCTTCACCGCGGTAACCGGCGTATCGGGTTCAGGCAAGTCGACTCTGGTCAACGACATCCTTTATGAAACCCTGGCCAATCGATTGAACGGCGCGAAGGGTGTAGCTGGCAAGCACAAGCGCATCGATGGAATCGACCAGCTCGACAAGGTGATTCACGTCGACCAAGCGCCGATTGGTAGAACGCCTCGAAGCAACCCAGCCACATACACCGGCGTGTTCGATCACATTCGAAAACTATTTGCCGAGACCAATGAGGCCAAGGCGCGCGGCTACCAGCAAGGGCGATTCTCATTCAACGTCAAAGGCGGACGTTGTGAGGCATGTGCCGGTGACGGAACCCTGAAGATCGAAATGAACTTCTTGCCAGACGTTTACGTGGCTTGCGAGGTGTGCCACGGCGCGCGTTACAACCGCGAAACCTTGCAGGTGCACTACAAGGGCAAGAACATTTCAGAAGTTCTAGAGATGCCAATCACCGAGGCAGCCGAATTCTTCGCACCAGTCAACTCAATTGCCCGTTACCTCGAGACATTGGTCGAAGTCGGTTTGGGATACGTGCGCCTGGGACAGAGCGCAACAACTCTAAGTGGCGGCGAGGCTCAACGCGTGAAATTGGCTACCGAACTTCAACGTCGTTCATACGGCCGCTCGGTATACGTTCTCGACGAGCCGACTACCGGCCTTCACTTCGAAGATGTTCGTAAGCTTCTGCTCGTCTTGAGTGGGCTAGTCGACAAGGGCAACACCGTGATTGTGATCGAGCACAACCTCGACGTCATCAAGAGCGCTGACTGGATTATCGACCTAGGCCCAGAAGGTGGTGCCGGCGGCGGTGAAATTCTGGTCACAGGTACCCCAGAGGTGGTTGCCAAGACCGCGAAGTCATTCACCGGCAAGTTCTTGAAAGAAGTGCTGGCCTAAATTGTCTGACGAGCTCAGCTGGCGTCCGAAAACCTCGGAGATACCGGCAGCCCCGGGTGTCTATCGCTGGTTCGATAAGCGCGGCAAAGTGCTCTATGTCGGCAAGGCTAAGAATCTTCGCGCCCGACTACAGAGTTATTTTGCGCCGCTAGACACGCTGCACGAACGTACTCGCCGCATGGTCACTCGCGCGGTTGACCTGCAGTGGACCATCGTGAAAACGGAGTACGAGGCACTTCAGCTCGAGTTCATGTGGATCAAAGAGTTCGATCCGCCATACAACGTGGTCTTCAAAGACGACAAGTCGTATCCGTACTTGGCGATCAGCAACACGGATGAATTTCCAAGAGTATTCGTAACCCGCAATCGCGACATTCCGGGCTACAAATACTTCGGTCCTTATACGAACGCTTGGGCGCTTCGCGAAACCATAGATGCGTTGCTCAAAGTGTTTCCGGTGCGCAGTTGCAGCGAAGGTGTTTATAAACGCGCAAAATCGGCCGGCCGTGCCTGTTTGCTTGCCGACATTGGAAAGTGCGCTGCACCCTGCATAAAGAAAATCGATCAGTCAGAGCACAAGAAATTGATCAACGGTTTAGTCGAATTCATCGGCGGTGGTGACGAGAAGTACATTGACACTTTGCGCGAACAAATGAGCGGCGCCAGCGAACGCCAGGAGTACGAACACGCAGCCCGCCTGCGCGATGACATTGCTGCACTAGAGCAAGTACTTCAAAAGAGCACTGTGGTATTTACCGACGACACCGATGCTGACCTCTTCGCGATTGCCGACGACGAGTTGGCAGCGGCCGTGCAGTTATTTATTGTGCGCGGTGGGCGCATCCGTGGAGTTCGCGGTTGGGTAGTCGACAAGGAGCTTGATAGAGACCTGGGCGAGTTGGTCGAATACGTTCTGCAAAACGTTTACGCACCAAGCAAACCCGGCGTGGTGGTTGACATCCCCAAAGAGGTCATCGTGCCGGCCTTACCTGAGGATCACGCGGCGCTAAGTCGCTGGCTGCGCGAACTGCGTGGCACCAAAGTAGATCTGCGTATCGCACAGCGCGGCGATAAGCGCGCGCTTGCCGAAACCGCCATGACAAACGCCAAACACTCACTGATGCTCTACAAGAACCGACGCAGCGCAGACTTCACCGCCCGCGCCGATGCGCTCGCCGGCATCCAAAAGGCTCTTGAACTTGATGATGCACCGCTGCGCATCGAATGCTTCGATGTCAGCCACCTGCAAGGAACCGATGTCGTGGCTTCAATGGTCGTGTTCGAGGATGGCCTGCCAAAGAAGTCGCAATATCGCCGGTTCAGCATCGAGAGCACGACTGACGACACCGACTCGATCTATCAGGTGTTGATGCGCCGACTCAAGTATCTAAAGGCCCCCAGCGAAGACCCAGAGGCGGATCCGACCAAGTTCTCTTATCGACCCAATCTTTTGATTGTCGATGGCGGCCAGCCGCAGGTAAGTGCAGCAGCTCGCGCCCTAAAGGACAGTGGTGTGTCAGGCATTGCCATCTGTGGCCTAGCCAAGCGCCTCGAAGAAGTATGGCTGCCGGGGCAGAGTTTCCCCGTGATTTTGCCGCGTGCAACCGACGAGTTGTTCCTGATGCAGCGGGTGCGCGATGAAGCTCACCGCTTCGCCATCAGCTACCAACGCAAGAAGCGCTCGACAGCAATTGGTTCACAATTGGCAGAGATTCCTGGGCTGGGCGACAAGCGAGTTACGGCCCTGCTCAAGCACTTTGGTTCGGCCAAGAGACTGAAAGTCGCCACGGTTGACGAAATTGCCGAAGTGGCGGGCATCGGCAAGGCACTTGCCGAGCAGATTACGACCCGATTAAATCCCTGATTTAGGCGTTTCGGGCGTGTCGCGAAGGCGTAGACTCGCTACGACACGCCGAAGGGGACAAGGTGACTCAGGAACGCAAAGCCGATCTGCTGATCGTCACTGGCATGTCCGGCGCAGGTCGCTCCACAGTAGGTAACGCGCTGGAAGACCTTGGCTGGTACGTAGTCGACAATCTGCCACCGCAGATGCTCGGCCCAATCTCAGACCTATTTTCACTAGCCAAGACTCCGCTACCTCGCTTAGCCGTGATCATCGATGTCCGTGGCGGGGAGTTCTTTGGCGAGCTACACGAAAACCTCAACGCGCTTCGTCAACGCCCGCTCAACCTGCGTCTACTTTTTCTCGAGGCGACCGATGCCGCATTGGTAAAGCGTTTCGAACAAGTTCGCCGCCCGCATCCGCTTCAAGCAGATGGAACGATTCTTGACGGCATTACCGCCGAGCGCAATCGCCTAGTGGCACTTCGAGAGAGCGCCGATGTCATCATCGACACTTCGGATTTGAACATCCATCAATTAAGCAACAAGATCACCGACTCTTTCTCGCTTGAAGAAAGCAAGAAGCTTGCGGTCACCGTAATGAGTTTCGGATTCAAGTACGGACTACCGGTCGATGCAGATCACGTAGCCGACATGCGCTTTTTGCCAAACCCGTTCTGGGATGAAGAGCTCCGTCCGTTTACAGGTGAAGATCGCCAAGTCGCAAACTTTGTGCTCGGAGCAGAGGGCGCCGAGGAGTTCATCGAGAACTACCTGGCGGCGCTGAAACCGGTACTTCGCGGCTACACGAACGAGAACAAGCGCTACGCGACCATTGCAATCGGTTGTACTGGTGGCAAACACCGCTCGGTAGCGACAGCTAAGCGAATCGCAACCGAGTTGGCCAAATTGGATTTTGTCGCGGTGAGTTTGAAGCATCGCGATTTGGGTAGGGAGTAGCAATGGCGCTAACCGCAGAAGTAAAAGACGAACTAAGCCGAATTCAAATCGTGAAGAGCGATGTTCGGCTCGCAGAATTGGCGGCGATCCTGCGTTTCGCAGGTGGCTTGCACCTGATCGGCGGGCGCGTTGTTGTCGAGGTTGAGCTCGACAGTTCGAACATTGCGCGCCGCGTTCGCAAAGACCTGATGGAACTGTTCTCGATTGAGAGTGAGCTTGCCGTCATTGGCCCAAGTGGCCTTCGCCGCACCAGCCGCTACCAGTTGCGTGTAATTGCCCAGGGCGACCTGCTGGCTCGCCGTGCCGGCCTGATTGACCTAAAGGGTAGACCGGTTCGCGGCTTGCCGATGCAGTTGGTATCTAGCTCGATGCAGGAGGCGCAAGCTGTTTGGCGCGGAGCGTTCCTGGCTCACGGCTCACTAACCGACCCTGGTCGTTCGGCCTCGCTAGAAGTCACCGCACCTGGAAACGAGGCCGCCATGGCTTTGGTCGGTATTGCTCGTCGACTCGGCGTGGTTGCGAAGGCACGCGAGGTTCGTGGCGTTCACCGCGTGGTCGTTCGCGAAGGTGAAGCCATCGCAACTATGCTCACCCAGATCGGCGCCCACACCACGGTGCTCAAGTGGGAAGAGGCGCGCCTGCGTCGCGAAATTCGCGGAGCGGCAAACCGACTAGCCAACTTTGACGATGCCAATCTTCGCCGTAGCGCTCAGGCTGCTGTAGCCGCCGGAGCGCGCGTTCGGAAGGCGCTCGAGATTTTGGGAGATACCATTCCGAACCACTTGCGCTACGCCGGCGAGTTGCGACTCAACCACCCACAGGCCAGCCTCGATGAACTTGGCCACCTGGCCAACCCACCAATGACCAAGGATGCGATCGCCGGACGAATTCGTCGCTTGCTAGCCATGGCAGACAAACGTGCCGAGGAGCTGGGAATACCGGCGACCGACGCAGACTTACCAGAAGAAACGAACTAAGGAGTTCCAAATGACCAAGTACTCGCTACCTGACCTAGGTTACGACTACGGCGCACTCGAGCCACACATCTCAGGCAAGATCATGGAGTTGCACCACAGCAAGCACCATGCTGCCTATGTTGCCGGTGTCAACGGCGCGCTGGATGCTCTAGAAGAGGCACGCGCAAAGAACGAGTTTGGCGCCATCAACAAGCTTCAGAAAGACTTGGCGTTCCACCTGGGTGGCCACGTAAATCACTCGATTTTCTGGAAGAACCTCACTCCAAACTCGGAGGGTCGCCCAGATGGCGAGCTCGCCGCTGCAATCGATGAGTTCTTTGGTTCGTTCGAGGCATTCCAGGCTCACTTCAACGCCGCTGCACTGGGTATCCAGGGTTCGGGCTGGGCATTCTTGGCCTGGGACTCGCTAGGCGAGCGCTTGATCATTGAGCAACTTTACGACCAGCAGGGCAATTTGGCTGCGGCAACCGTGCCGCTTTTGATGCTCGACATGTGGGAGCACGCCTTCTACCTGGACTACAAGAACGTCAAGGGCGACTACGTAAAGGCATTCTGGAACATCGTTTCGTGGGCCGACGTGGCAACCCGTTTTGAGGCTGCTCGCCGCCAGACCAAGGGCCTGCTGCTAGGCTAAAACCATAGTTTTTCCACCCAAAGGTGCGTGGCAAACCCCTAACATGCAGCAGTTTTTGCATGTAGCAACCCCTCAAAATGTAAGTGCGGCGTCGTGTTTTGATGCCCTTAAATCTGGAGAAAAACATGACCACACGTGTTGGTATTAACGGTTTTGGACGCATCGGACGCAACTTCTTGCGCGCTGAGTTGGCAAAGGGCACCGACCTTGAGATCGTTGCTGTAAATGACCTAACCGACCCAAAGACCTTGGCTCACTTGCTCAAGTACGACTCAATCACTGGTCGCCTAGACCAAGACGTGACCGTTGACGGTCAGAACATCATTGTTGGCGGCAACGTCATCAAGGTTCTCGCTGAGCGCGACCCTGCCAACTTGCCTTGGGGCGAGCTAAACGTTGACATCGTTATCGAGTCGACCGGTCGCTTCACCGACGCAGAGAAGGCTCAGGCTCACATCGCAGCCGGCGCCAAGAAGGTAATCATCTCGGCACCTGCAACCGGTGACGCAGCAACCTTCGTTATGGGTGTAAACGATGGCGACTACGACGCCTCGAAACACCACATCATCTCGAACGCATCGTGCACTACCAACTGCTTGGCTCCATTCGCGAAGGTCTTCAACGACAAGTTCGGTATCGAGAACGGCCTAATGGTTACCGTCCACGCTTACACCGCAGACCAGAACCTGCAGGATGGCCCACACGGCGACCTACGTCGCGCTCGTGCGGCAGCCCTGAACATCGTTCCTTCGTCTACCGGCGCAGCAAAGGCAATCGGCCTAGTTCTCCCTGAACTAAAGGGCAAGCTAGACGGTTACGCGCTTCGCGTTCCAGTTCCAACTGGTTCGATCACCGACCTCACTTTGGTATCGAAGACCGATGTAACCATCGACGAGATCAAGGCTGCCTACAAGGCTGCAGCGGCTTCGGGCCCGCTAAAGGGCATCTTGAAGTACACCGAAGACGAGATCGTTTCGAGCGACATCGTTACCGACCCACACTCTTCAATCGTTGACGCTGGTTTGATCAAGGTCATCGGCCGTACCGTAAAGATTTCTTCTTGGTACGACAACGAGTGGGGTTACTCGAACCGCCTCGTAGACCTAACCGAGCTAGTCGCTAGCAAGCTCTAAGTTATGCGTCACCTAGCCGACCTGCCTAACCTCGATGGCAAGCGGGTCGTCATCCGCTGCGATTTGAACGTTCCACTAGATGGCGCTCGAATCACCGATGACGGCCGCATCGTTGCCTCGGTACCAACCATCAAGTACTTGGTCGACCAGGGAGCGAAGGTCGTTGTGATCTCGCACCTGGGTCGCCCCGAAGGCGCTCCAGAACCTCAGTACTCGTTGGCACCGGCAGCAGCTCGCCTTGGCGAACTGCTCGACCAAGAGGTTTTCTTTGCGACCGACACTGTCGGTAGCGAGGCAGCCGGCGCAGTGAAGGCAATGGCGCGCGGTGCAGTTGTAGTGCTTGAGAACCTGCGTTTCAACGCTGGTGAGACCAGCAAGGATGCGGGTGAGCGCGAGGCGTTCGCAGCGAAGCTGGCCGAGTTCGGTGACTTCTTCGTCAGCGATGGTTTCGGCGTGGTTCACCGCAAGCAGGCGAGCGTATACG
>JBDKLV010000051.1:0-5513 GCA_039795455.1 Actinomycetota bacterium | reverse complement strand
ACGTTTGCTGCCTTCTTGATGAGTTCAGCTGCAGGAGGAGTCTTCAATACGAAGGTGAATGAACGGTCTTCGTACACGGTGATTTCTACCGGTACAACGTTTCCGCGCTGGTCTGCAGTTGCATTGTTGTACGCGGTGCAGAACTCCATGATGTTGACACCGTGCTGACCTAGCGCAGGTCCGATTGGAGGAGCTGGGTTAGCAGCGCCTGCCTGGATCTGAAGCTTGATCATTCCAGTGATCTTTTTCTTCGGTGCCATTTTGTTTATTCCTTTTTGTTGTTGTGGAACTCTTTGCTAATTAGTTGATTGAACCAACCTGCTCGAAGCCGAGCTCGACCGGAGTCTCACGCTCGAACAACGAGACGAGAACGGTTAGCTTGCCGCTCTCTGGCTTGATCTCTGAAATGGTTCCAGGTAGACCTGCGAACGAACCATCCTTGATCATGATGCTCTCGCCAACCTTGTAGTCGACGTTGATTGGTAGTGCCTTGCCCTTGCCGCCCTTGACCACACCGGTGGCGCGGCCAGAAGTCTTGACGACCTCTTCCTTCGGAAGGCGCTCTTCATAGATTGCCTTCTTCAGCATCTCCCACGCCTCGCCTGGGCGAAGTGGGGTAGGAATCTGCGAGTCACCAACGAAGCCAGTAACCGCTGGGGTGTGGCGCACTAGGTCGCCTGCGTGCTCGGTGAGCTCCATGCGTACCCAGACGTAACCAGGGATCATTACCTTCTTGACTAGCTTGCGCTCGCCGTTCTTAACTTCGATGGTCTCTTCGATAGGCACAACGATTTCGAATACGTCGTCGCCACCCTCAAGAATCTGCTTACGGTTTTCGATGTTCTGCTTTACGCGCTTCTCGTAACCGGCGTATGAGTGAACTACGTACCACTTGCCAGGCAGCGAGCGGAACTCGGCCTTGAACTGTGCATAGATGTCTTCGTCTTCTTCAATGGCTTCAGCCTGTGCAGCAACTTCGACGTCGCTCTCAATGTGCAGCGCCGACTCTTCAGCCGAGATCTCTTCGTCGAGGTTCTCTTCGCGCTCTTCAGCGATCGCGTCGTTCATCTCGTGCTGAGCATCGTTGTCTGCAGCTAGCAACTCGTCTAGTGCGTCGCGTTCGATGTCACTCATAGCTATTTCCTTCGGTCAAAAACTTTTTTACTTGGTTGGGGTGAATACCCACTGGACAGCTGCGACGAATGCTCCGTCGAGAATCGAGATCACAGCCATAACAACAACTACGAACGCAAGCACAACGCCGGTGTAGTTGCGAAGCTCTGCCCAAGTCGGACGAGTTACCTTCTGCAACTCCTGACCGATCTGCTTGAAGAACAAAACGGTGCGACCAATTGGCGAGCGCTTAGCGGCCTTGTCAGCCTTAGCCTTTTCGACAACGTCTTCTGAGACGGTCTCGAACTCTTCAGCCATGTGCTTCCTTACGTTTCGTGTACTGCGATTTATTCGCAGGGCAGACAGGACTCGAACCTGCAACTTGCGGTTTTGGAGACCGCTGCTCTACCAATTGAACTACTGCCCTTCGTAGGTCTGACTTTCGAAAACCCGCGGGCAAAAAGGCACACTTCTAGATTGGAATCTAAGGTGATTTTTTGCCAAATTAGGCTCTCGGAGTTGTCAAACTCACTTCGTAAAGTTTAGGTTGCCCCGTCAGATAAGGCAACCCGCAGACCGCATCCCGTCTGGCCTTCGAGCCCTCGGTAGGCTTAACCCCATGCCCGAATTTCCACGTATTTCAAAGCGCATTGGTTCGATCGCCGAGTCGGCGACCCTCAAGGTAGACGCAAAGGCCAAGGCCCTGCAGGCGGCCGGTCGCCCGGTCATTTCGTACGCCGCTGGCGAGCCAGACTTTGCCACCCCAGCCCACATCGTTGAGGCTGCGGTCAAGGCAGTTCAAGACCCTAAGAACCACCGCTACACCCCGGCAATCGGCCTGCCAGACCTGCGCGAGGCCATTGCCCACAAGACCAAGGTCGATTCGGGCACCGAAATCACCGCCGCCCAGGTGGTCGTGACCAACGGTGGCAAGCAGGCCGTTTACCAGGCTTTCGCCACCATCGTCGATCCGGGCGACGAGGTTCTAATGCCAACCCCGTTCTGGACCACCTATCCAGAGGCCATTCGCCTTGCCGGTGGCGTGCCAGTTGAGGTTTTCGCCGGCGCCGACCAGAACTACCTTGTCACTGTCGACCAGCTCGAGGCAGCCCGCACTCCGCGAAGCAAGGTTTTGCTGTTCGTAAGCCCGTCGAACCCAACCGGCTCGGTATACAGCCCAGAGCAGACCGAGGCCATCGGCCGCTGGGCCTATGACAATGGACTCTGGGTCATTACCGACGAGATCTACCAGAACCTGGTCTACGACGGGGTCAAAGCCACGTCGATCACCGAGGCCGTGCCAGAGCTAATCGACCGCACCATCTTGGTTAACGGTGTGGCCAAGAGCTACGCCATGACCGGATGGCGTTTGGGCTGGATGGCCGGCCCGCTAGACGCCATGAAGGCGGCGGGCAACCTGCAGTCACACCTGTCGTCGAACGTCTCGAACATTTCGCAACGCGCAGCTATCGCGGCGCTAACCGGACCGCAGGATGAGGTGCTCGCCATGCGCGATGCCTTCAACCGCCGCCGCAAACTAGCCGTCGCTGAGCTCAACAAGATCGACGGCTGGCTTGCCCCGACCCCGCAGGGTGCGTTCTACGTTTACTCAGACGTGAGCGCTCTACTCGGCCGTGAGTGGGGTGGCACACAGATCACCTCTTCGCTCGAACTGTGTGACTACATCCTTGATGCCGCCGAAGTAGCGCTCGTTCCTGGCGAGGCATTCGGCCCGAGCGGATACGTTCGTTTGTCGTATGCACTAAGCGATGCCCAGCTACTCGAAGGCATTCAGCGCCTGCAGAAGCTCTTCGCTTAGCCGCCTTGCCTAGGTAATGCAACTGCATTACCATTTGGCCATGGCCAAAATTCAAGGCGAATCGTCGCTCACTGACCGATACCAAACCACCGTCCCAGAGCCGATTCGTCGCGCTCTCTCACTTGGCAAGCGCGACAAGCTGCACTACGAAATAAACGACGCCGGCCAGGTAGTACTGACCAAGGTCAACGAAGACTACGACCCTGCGGTTTTGGCCTTTTTGTCGTTTCTCGAAAAACAGATCATCGACGACCCCGCCAGCATCTCGCCCATCGGCACTGAGCGAATCGCACAGGCCCTGGCTCTCACCAAGGATGTACGGATCGACCTAAATCAACCGCTAAACCCTGCCGACGACTAAGTGCAGATCGGCGAGTCAAACGGTTGGATTCTTCTAGCCGACACCATCTTTATCGATCAGTTCGATCGGCTCACGAATAAGGTCGAGCGCCTGAAGCAGAAGAACCCCAGCGGTTACACGTCTACGAACGCTGCCAAGAAACTAGCCGCGGTGACCCACCTGGTCACCGACATCATTCCAAGAAACCCCGCCGGCGAACAGTTTCAACTTGGCAAGACTTTTCCCAGCGAATTTCGCCACTGGCGTCGCGCAAAGTTTTTTCAACAGTACCGATTGTTTTTTCGCTTCGACAGTAAGAGCAAAGTCATCATTTTCAGTTGGTTCAACGATGACGAAAATCTGCGTGCATATGAATCGCAAAGTGACGCGTATCGGGTTTTCAAAAAGATGCTCGAACGCGGCAAGACGCCGACAAACTGGATCGAATTACTCGAATCGACTAGAAGCCAATAAAACTTGGCTCGGGTACGAGCGTGATGCCGAAGGTGTTGCTCACTCGCTCCTGAACGAAACGTGCGAGTTCACCAATTTGTTTTGCGTTCGCGCCGCCAGTGTTAGTGATTGCTAGAGCATGCTTCGACGAAATCGCAGCACGCGATTCACCGAGCGACATGCCTTTGTAGATTCCCGCATGCTCAATCAGCCATGCTGCAGAAAGTTTGATGCGTGTACCGTCTTCGTCGACCGGCCACGCTGGCGCATCGCCAGGCAGGTCGCGAGCGAAGCTCGACGAGACAATCGGGTTGGTAAAGAACGAGCCGCACGAGTGAGTGTCTGTGTCGGCATCGTTCAGCACCATGCCCTTGCTGGCTCGCTGCTCAAGAACTTCGATGCGACGACGCTTGAGTAACTCGGTGCTACCGGCAGGCAAGTCGGCGAGCAGCTGCAACTCAATCCACGTGATCACGCCGACCTTGCCACGCTTGAACACGCTGTCTCGATAACCGAACTCACAGGCATCCTTGTCAAGAATTTCGACCTCGCCGGTCATGTAATCGAGAAACTCGCAGGCCACGAAAACGTCTGCAAGCTCTGCCCCATAGGCGCCGATGTTCTGCACTGGCGCTGCACCCGCAGTACCAGGGATGCCGGCCAGCGACTCGATGCCACCGAGGCCGTGTTCGACGCAGTAGCTCACAACCGCGTCCCAGCTCTCGCCGGCTTGCACGCGAATGCGGCCGTGTCCGGTCTTTTCGATTCCTGTGTTTGCCACGCGAATCACATGCAGGTTCTCGATTTCATCGGCTACAACTACGTTGCTACCGCCACCGAGCACGAACCAATCTTCGCCGCTACTCCATACACGCCGAGTTTCTTCAATGAGTGCATCGCGAGTGAATGCCTCGACCAGTGCGCCCGGCACACCACCGACACGAATCGTGGTGAGTGTGCTCAGCGCCTTAGTCATGATTACTCGTTAGATGCGAACGCGCGCTTGCGCCTTGCCAAGCACAGCAAGGTCTGCGGCAACTGCAGTGATGTCAACGCGAACGACCGAGTTGCCTGCATCGATCTCGCCAATTTTCGCACTCACAGTGAGCACTGCGCCATTGTCGGCATCGACAAAAACCGGCTTCGTGAAACGAACGCCGTAGTCGATAACTCGACCAGGGTCGCCGATCCAGTCGACAACAACCTGCACGGCTGCACCCATGGTTAGCATGCCGTGTGCGAGAACGCCATCAAGGCCGACAGACTTTGCAAAATCATCGCGGTAGTGAATCGGGTTGAAATCGCCGGATGCACCTGCGTAACGAACCAACGAATCGCGAGTGAGCAAAAACTCAACCGAACCGATTTCTTGACCGACTTCGAGCGAAGCCAAATTGATGTGAGCCATTACTCGCCACCTCGAACCACGAGAGTAGAAATCGCGGTGCAAACCAACTCTTTGGCCGCATCGTGAATCTTCGTTTCGAAAGTCACCATGGCGTGAGCGCCGAGCGACTTGACGCTAGCGACGGTCAACACGCTAGTCAGTTCATCGCCTGCCACAATCGGGCGGGTGTGAATGAATCTCTGGTCGCCGTGCACGACTCGCGAAAAGTCGATGTCGGCATCCTTGTCTGAAAGCACCGCAGTCAGGCTGCGCTCCTGAATCACGACCGCGAAGGTCGGCGGGGCAACCACGTCGGTGTAGCCGGCGGCCTGGGCCGCGAAAACATCGAGATTGATCGGACTGGTCGACTTGACCGCGTGGGCGAATTCGCGGATTTTCTC
>JBDKLV010000050.1:0-4557 GCA_039795455.1 Actinomycetota bacterium | reverse complement strand
TTGAGTGGTTAGGCAAACGCTTCGGCAAAAGAGTCCAGCGCAGCATCGGAGTCGCCTGAGGCCCATCCTTCGAGGCCGACAACGCCGTTGTAGCCCAGGCTGACCAACTCTTTCGCGACTCGCTTGTAGTTGATCTCGCCGGT
The DNA here is from genome assembly GCA_039795455.1 of Actinomycetota bacterium. GTDB lineage: Bacteria > Actinomycetota > Actinomycetes > Actinomycetales > Microbacteriaceae > Rhodoluna. Next base: position 4,414 of record JBDKLV010000050.1, on the reverse strand, counting down.
ACCCGGTTCGCAGCGCCCAGGCACATCGGCCACCTGAATCTCGCCAATGTAGTCGAAGCATTCGCGTACCAGTTCGGTCAGATTGCCCTCGCCGATTTGGGCGTGGTACAGATCGAGGTTTAGGCGCAGATTTGGGTGGTCAACCTTTTTGATAAGGGCGAGAGTTTCACGGGCTAGGGCGAACGGGGTGCCAGGGTGGTCGACTGGCAGGTTCAGGTTCTCGAGAGTGAAGACCTTGCCATATTTTGCGCCAAGTTGCGCCAGCTTTTCGAGCGACTGAGCGGCCTTGTCGAATTCGGCAGCGGTGGTGTGAGTTTTTTGTTTGATTGCCTGACCGTTTTCGTCGAGGCCGGTTCCGTGCACATTTAGTCGAGGGCAATCGATAATCATCGAAGCCTGCAATGAGAGCTCGGCAGTCTCGAGAAGTTTGGCTATCCCATCATCGTCAAGCAAATCGCCTTCGATGTAGCCGGTCATCGATGAGAATTTTGCACCTGTGCTAGCCAGGTCGTCTAGGTTTTTCGTTGTCCAATTCCAAATTTCAACTTCGAAACCGCGACTGTGAATGTGTTTTACGCGATCGACAAAATCGAGTTCACGAAAAAGCATTTCGGCCGATGCGGCCAAGCGGTAATTGGTCATGCTGCGATTTTAGAGTGCGCGACTCGCGCTTATGCCAGGGCAGCAGAGGTAATGGCATGCAATTTGCCATTTGTTGCCAACACCGATGACGTTTGCTCGGTTAGTTCACCTGACAAATCGCTAAGTTTGCCACCGGCCTGCTCAATAATCGGAACCAGTGCTGCAATGTCATATAGCTGCAGTCCGTGCTCAGCAACAATTTCGAGTGTGCCCTCGGCCAGCAGCATGTATGAGTAAAAGTCGCCGTATGCGCGAGTACGCCAAAGTTTGCGTGTGAACTCAACCAGTTGCGGTAGCTTGCCCGACTGATCCCAGAGGCGAAGGTTGTTGTACGAGATGCTGGCATGCTCGAGGTCGCCGATGTTCGAAACCGCAATCTTGCGAGTACTGCCATCGATGTCGCGAGTGTGCGCGCCAAGCCCTTCGGCGGCCCACCAGCGACGACCTAGTGCCGGGGCACTGACCACGCCAACCACGGGCTTGCCGTCGACCGCGAGCGCAATCAGCGAACCCCAGATTGGCACGCCGCGCATGTAATTCGCGGTGCCGTCAATCGGGTCGATGATCCAGGTGCGCGAGCCAGAGCCCGAGTTTCCGAACTCCTCGCCGATGATGGCATCGTTTGGTCGGGCTTTCGCGAGGGCATCCTTGATGGCTACCTCGGTGGCTCGATCGGCATCGGTTACCGGCGAAGCATCTGGCTTGGTCTCAACCTTCAGGTCGAGCGCTCGAAACCGCTCGAGGGCCACGGCGTCGGCAATGTCGGCCAGCTGCAGGGCAAGTTCGAGGTCGGCTTGGTAGGTCATTCGTCTAATTTACCTGCCGACGAAATCGAGAGCATGAGCCTGCGCAACGAATCGACACGAAGCGCACCGCTGTCGCCAAGCTCACCGCTGATTACCGCGTCATCGAGCGCGCAGTCGGGCGCATCGGCCGCGTGTGAGCAATCGCGCGGGCAGGTCTCGATCACTGCGTACAGGTCTTCGAACGAGCGCAAAATGTTCTCAAGCTTTACGTGACCCAAACCGAAGCTGCGCACACCCGGAGTGTCGATGATCCAGGCATCGCCGAACTCTTCTGGCAACCGAATCGCGCGGACAGAAGTAGAGGTGTGTCGCCCGCGACCGGTTACCTCGTTAACCACACCCGTTGCTCGCGCAGCATCGGGGGCAACAGCGTTGACCAGAGTCGACTTTCCAACACCAGAGTGACCGACCGCGACTGTGATTTCGTCGCGCAAGACATCGCGAAGTGCATCGAGGCTTGGTTCGTCGCTTCGATTCAAAACCACACGGATGCTCAAACCCTCGAAGTGCTTAAGAAACTCACTCGGGTTGGCAAGGTCGGTCTTGGTGATGCAAAGAATCGGCGAGAGCCCAGCGTCGAACGCGGCAGCAAGGTAGCGGTCGATCAAACGCGTGCGTGGTTCTGGGTTTGCGATTGCGACCACGATGAGCATCTGCGTTGCATTGGCAACAATTACTCGCTCGACCTGGTCACTGTCATCGGCGCTGCGGCGAAGCAGAGAGGTGCGGGCCTCGACGCGAACGATGCGGGCGAGTGCTCCGACGGTTTCGCTCAGGTCACCGGCGAGGGCAACGCGGTCGCCGACCACGGCACCTGCCTTGCGCATCTCTTTACCCATGGTGGCGTCGATCTGGCGACCGTCGGCATCGAGTAAAACGCGGTAACGACCCAGGTCGACCTGCAAAACCATGCCGGTTGGGGCGTCGTCATATTGCGGGCGAATCTTGGTGCGTGGTCGATTGCCCTTTGGGTTCGGGCGAACTCGAACATCGGTCTCGTCTAGATCGTGATCAGAGCCGTCTGGCTCGTAGAGCCAACTCAAGCGTTGCCGCCAAGCATCTCGACCCAGAGCTTGTCAAAGTCAGGCATGGTCTTTGCTGTGGTCTTGATGTCTTCGATAACCACACCGGGGATGCGCAGGCCAATGATTGCGCCGGCTGTAGCCATGCGGTGGTCTTCGTAGGTTTGCCACAGGCCGCCGTCGATGTTGTCGCTCGGGTCAATCTCGAGACCATCCGTGGTTTCGCGGGCAAAGCCGCCGATGCGGTTAATCTCGGTGGCTAGTGCTGCCAGACGGTCGGTTTCATGCCCGCGAAGATGTGCGACGCCACTGATTTTCGTTGGCGAATCGGCGATTGCCGCCAGGGCTGCAATCACCGGGGTTAGCTCGCCGCCGATCGACAAGTCGATCTCGATTCCGCGAATCTTGCCGTTGCCTTCGATCGTCAAACCGTTTTCGTTGCGAACGATGTGCGCACCCATGCGCTGCAAAATTCCGTCGAACTCATTGCCGACCTGTGTCGTGGAAGTTGGCCAATCGCGAACGGTAACCGAGCCACCAGCAACCATCGCTGCTGCCAAGAACGGACCAGCGTTTGAAAGGTCTGGTTCGATTGCAACTTCGCCGCCGCGAATTTCGCCAGACTCTACTCGCCAAATCGTCGGCTCCGGGTTCGAAACCTCGACTCCGCGTGCGCGCAAACACTCGAGCGTCATTTCAATATGAGGAAGCGACGGAAGATGTTCGCCAACGTGACGCAGCGTTAGGCCATCCTCGAATCGGGGAGCGGCCATGAGCAAACCCGAAACGAATTGCGATGACTCAGAAGCATCGATGGTGATCTCGCCAGCTTGAATTCGACCTTCACCCGTCACGGTGAAAGGCAGGTGACCTTCGGTGTCATCGGTAACGAAAACGCCAAGGTCGCGAAGTGCCACAAGCGTGGTTTTCATTGGGCGTCGTCGAGCCGCTGCATCGCCATCGAACTCGATGACTTGGCTTGAAAGGGCGGCCAACGGCGGAACAAACCTCATCACGGTACCGGCAAGACCGCAGTCGATGGTCGCTGCCTTATCGAAAGGCTTTGGCGTGACCAGCAAGTCGCCGTTGGCCAGCGTCTCGATCTGTGTGCCCAGTGCCCGAAGTGCCTCGATCATCAAGGTTGAATCGCGGCTGACTAGAGGGCGGCGAATGAAGGTCGGTTCGGCAGCCAGGGCCGAAAGTACAAGTTCGCGGTTGGTCAGCGATTTCGAGCCCGGCAGCGAGACCGTAGCGTGAATTGGGCCCTCAGCGACCGGGGCAGGCCAAGACGATGCCGCCTGGGAATTATTCGCTGAAGTCATTAGTTCTAAGTTACCAGCAGCAAAAAGTTAGACTCAAAAGCGATGACCAAACTGCCAGATGCCGAACTTGCCGCTCTATTCGAGCAGCAGGTATTGCCGCTTACCGACTACCTGTACGGAGCGGCGCTGGGCATGACCAAGAATCCAACGGATGCCGAAGACCTGGTTCAGGAAACCATGATCAAGGCCTACCGCGGATGGGCGAATTTTGAGCAGGGCACTTATCTCAAGGCCTGGCTTAAAAAGATCATGGAAAACACCAACAAGAACATCCAGATCAAGCGCGGCAAGCAGATTGGCAAGACGGCTCTCGATGAGCTCGAAGAGTGGCAGGTCGGCGGGGCACCATCGCTGACCTCGGTAGGGACTCGTTCGGCAGAAATCGAGGCAATCGAGGCCATGAACATCCCTGAGATTCAAAAAGCGCTGGCCGATTTGCCAGAGAATTGGCGTCAAGTCTTGACGTATCGAGTTGTAGACGGTCTCTCTTATTCAGAGATCGCCGAAGTGATGGGTATAAAGGAAGGAACCGTAATGAGCAGTCTGCACCGAGCAAAGGCGCGTTTGCGCGAAGCGCTGCTCAGTTACGCGCGCGAAGAAGGTTACAGCTTCAGTGCAAAGG
>JBDKLV010000049.1:0-6127 GCA_039795455.1 Actinomycetota bacterium | reverse complement strand
TCATCGCTGCCTTGGCTGGTTATCGCAATAGGCGTATTCGCAGTGATTGCAATCGTTCCTGCGACTCTTGGCGGGCGAGTGCTGTATTACACACAACTTGTCGGCGGAGTCCTTGGCTTAGTTGCGGCGCTGGTCTACTTGGTTGGAGCTTTGCCTGCTCTAGATTTAGCGAAAGTGAATTGGTTCGACCGTTTTGACCAGCCACAGTTGGCTCTAACCATCGGTATTACAGGGCTACTAGCCGCACTCTATGGCGGTTTCTGGGCCACCTCGGCAGCGGACTTCACCCGTCACGTTCCAATGAGCGAGCCAGGCAAAAGAGTTGCACTTTACGTCGGTTTGACCGCCGGTCTGGTGCCGTTGCTGCTGACGGCGTTTGGGGCGCTAATCGCAAAGGCGAGCACCCATGCCGCATCTACGGCTGATCAGTCCGTGATCATGCAATTGCTTGGCAATGCGAATGGCGTGCTCGGTACAGTGGTGCTGCTTGGTCTCGGTGTATCGATTCTCGTTTGGTTGGCATCGTGGCTGAATTCGAGCAGCATCGGCCTGCGCTCAATCGCATCGAGACTTAATCGCTATGCGAGTCAAGCGATTGTTTTAGTTGTGATGCTGATCTCGGCTGTCTCAGCGGCGGTAATTGACATCGCGACTATCCGATCGCTTTCAGCGATTCTTTTGGTATTCACAATGGCTTACCTGGGCGTTTTTATCGGCGACATCTGGACCCGTAGAGCCGCTTACGACAAATCGGCATTGGTGAGTGGTTTCGGAATTTATGGGTCGGCGCGTTGGTTGAACTTTGCCTCGTTCATATTCGCAACAATCGTCGGGCTTGGTTTTACCTCATCCTCATTTGATTCGATCTTTGTAACTAATTTCATCGGTCGATTCATTCCAACTGTTCGCTGGGCTGACTCACAAGCGGGACTCTATTTCGCACTTGCAATTGCTCTAATAGCGACCTTAGTTTTGGGGCGCAAGCAGGTGAGACAACAAGAAACACAAATGGCGTTGCTTGATGCTAGACGAGGCGATTTAACCGACGTCGATGTTGCGGAGCTTTTTTCGTGACCCTATTGCGTGAACTCGTAAGCGAATTCGATGCACAGTGGCCGGTGGGTTCGGCTGAGGCCTGGGATCGTTGTGGACTCATTCTTGGCGATCTGAATCGAAAAGTTTCTCGCGTCTTATTCTCGGTAGACCTAACCCAAGATCTCATCGAAGAAGCCATTGCCGATAAATACGACTTGGTGATTTCGCATCACCCGCTTTTATTACGCACCGTTGATACGTTGGTAGAAGATGCGGTTAAAACGCGCATCCTTGAAATGGCGAGCCAGGGCGGCGTTGCAATTTACGCTGCGCACACCAACGCAGACATCACATTCACCGGAGTCTGCGCCACCTTGGCCGACTCGATCGGCATCGATTCGCAGGTTGCCTTTGAACCGGCAGGACAGAACACCGGTCATGGTCGAGTTGGGTACTTGCCACAGCCGACTAGTTTGCTCGAGTTTGCTCGCAAGCTCGCTCGAGTACTTCCCGCGACCGCCGGTGGAGTGAAGGTTGCAGGGGACCCGAACCTGCAAGTCAGCAAGGTGGCTGTACTGGCTGGCGCTGGCGACTCGTTCCTAGCGACGGCCTATCAAACGGGAGCCGATGTCTACGTAACCTCGGATCTACGTCACCACCCGACCCAGGATGCGCGCGAGCTAGCTCAAGTCGATGGCCGGGGTTTTGCACTCATCGATATTTCGCACTGGGCCGCCGAAAGTCTTTGGTTGGCAGTGGCCGCGGCATCCCTTTCTGCAAGGTTCGCCGAGGTAACCTTTGACGTAAGCGATTTGCGTACTGATCCTTGGGATTTCTTGGTTACGCAGTAATCGGACAACTCAACTCAATAGGTCGTTATGAAGGCAACTCAACTACAACAGCAGGCACTGCTCGATTTGGCCACTCTCGACCTTGAAATCTCGCGAACGATGCGACGTCTTGACGCGCTTCGAACCAATACGGCCAGCGATTCGGCTCATGCCACTCTCGTCGAGCTTTCAAGCAAATTGATCGAAGCTCGTCACCAGGATGATGAATTGGTTGGCCAGGTTGAACGTCTAGACCAAGATCTGCAGATGGTGCTGCAGCGCATCGAACGCGACTTGAAGCACGTTGACCAGAGCAGCAACTCCAAAGACATTCAGGGCATGCAACATGAACTCGATTCGCTGCGCAAACGTCAGGCCGCACTCGAGGATCAAGAACTCGAGCTCCTGAGCAGTCGCGAATCTGTCGCAGTGGTCCTTGCTGACTTGACAGCGGCCCGAGGAGCTGCACAGGCAGAGCTCGACAAGCTAGACGCTGCGAATGAGGCAGAGGTTGCCAAACTTCAGTCGGGGTTGAGTTTGCTCGATGAGCAGCGCACCCGTCTAGAGGCGCACCTATCCGATGAGCAACAGTCGGCTTATCAGAAACTGCTCGGCAAGACCGTTCCGGTGGCCCGACTCGAAGGACTCGCGTGCGGTGCCTGTAACTTGACCCTCTCGGGTGCGTCAATCGACCAGATTCGTTCGACTCCGGGTGACGAGTTGGCTCGTTGCCCTGAATGCTCGGCAATGTTGGTGCGCATCTGATGCAACTGACGATTGAGGCCGATGGCGGGTCGCGCGGAAACCCGGGCACCGCTGGATCAGGCGCCGTTGTCCTTAGCGAATCCGGCGAAGTACTTCGTGAGATCGCACGCTACGTGGGCATCGCGACCAACAATGTTGCCGAATACACCGGACTAATTGCTGGGTTGCAGGCCGCTATCGAAATTGACCCGAGTGCGAGCATCCACGTGCGCATGGATTCAAAACTTGTGATTGAGCAAATGGGCGGCGGATGGAAACTAAAGCACCCAGACATGATTTCGCTCGGTGCGAAGGTTCAAGAACTGGTTCGCGGTCGCACAGTGACCTGGCAATGGATTCCGCGTGAACAGAATTCACGAGCCGATGCTCTTGCGAACAAGGCAATGGATGAACAATCCGACAGCACGGTCGTACCTGGTTCGCCTTCGACGGCTGACCAGAAGAAGCCAGCAGCGCTAACCGAGTTCAATCTCGAAGGGCCATCATCGGTGCGCGCACCAGGTTTGATTACCGAACCGCTGACCACTCTGGTTTTGGTGCGACACGGTCGAACTGCACTCACCGAGGCACACAAAATTTCTGGTGGAGATGGCGACGACCCGGAGTTGAGTGATGCAGGTTTGCAGGACGCAGCTGCAGTCGCCAAGCTGCTTGCATCATTTGGCAAGGCTGGACGCTACGCACACATAGCGGCAGTCGATTCCGTGGTTGCATCTCCAATGAACCGAACACGGCAAACCGGTGAGGCCATCGCGGCGGCGACTGGTGCAAGCTTTGAAACCCTTGAGGGTATTCGTGAAATTGGTTTTGGCGATTGGGATGGACGGAGCAGCGAGGAAATCGCAGTCACCGATGCCGAGAGCTGGAATGCCTGGCGAGGATCATGGGAAATCGCCCCGCCAAACGGTGAATCCCTTGAAACCTTTGATGCGCGCCTTCAGCGGGCACGACGAGAAATCGTTGCCAAGCACTCGGGCAAGACCGTCGCCGTGGTTGCCCACGTTATGCCGATTCGCGGTTTCCTGAAGCACGCTTTCGATGCCGGTACCGCAGGTTACTGGCGGCCACAGGTGGCCCCGTGTTCAGTGACCATCATCCGTGTTTGGGGTGACCAGGCTGCCGAGGTGGTTGCGGTCAACATCACCGAACACCTGTAACAACTGCCACTTTCTACTTAGCCGCGCGTTGGCTACCCTTGAGTCTGGATGGGTCGGCCAGACGATCGCGGCGCGCAAGCGACGAGGAACGTCCGGGCTCCATAGAGCATGGTGGTGGGTAACACCCACCCGGGGTAACCCGCGAGAAAGTGCAACAGAAAGTAAACCGCCGCGCAAGCGGTAAGGGTGAAACGGTGGTGTAAGAGACCACCAGCGTGCCGGGCAACCGGTGCGGCTAGGTAAACCTCGCCAGGAGCAAGACCAGATAGGGCGCAATTAGTCTGCTCGACTAGTGTCCGGGTAGGTTGCTCGAGGCCGCAGGCAACTGCGGTCCTAGATAGATGATCGTCACTCGAAAGAGGACAAAACCCGGCGTATCGGCCGACCCGTCCAATAACCTCTTAGCCGTGAAGCTTGAACGCTAGGCGAGCAGCACCGAGGATTCCAGCATTGTTGCGTTTAGCAGCGGGAACGATTTCACAGTCGATGTCGAGTAGCGGCAAGAATTCGTCGTGCTGTTTCGAGATGCCTCCACCGACAATGATCAAGTCAGGGGAGAACAGCGCAACCAATGTCGAGTAATACTTTTGCAAACGGGCGGCCCACTGCTTGAAACTAAGGTTCTCGCGCTCCATGGCACTGTAGGCGGCTTTGGATTCGTAGTCGACGCCATCTATCTGCAGGTGGCCGAGTTCTGCGTTTGGCACAAGCGTGCCGTCGAAGAACAACGCGGTACCAATTCCGGTGCCAAGGGTTGTCATAATCACCAGGCCGGTTTCGTTTTGACCTGCACCATATTTCATCTCGGCGATGCCTGCGGCATCCGCGTCATTGAGGACATGCACGTGTCGCTTGAGCGCGGTCTCGAAGGCCGAGTCGGCGTCGAAGTTGATCCACTTCTTTGAAACATTCGCGGCAGACATAGTCACGCCTTTGCGAACCACTGCAGGAAAACAGATACCAATCGGTGTATCGTCTGGATGCTTTGGCAGTTGCTTAATTAGGCTCTTGACGGCGGCAATGATGTCGTCAGGTTCGCCACCGGCTGGCGTCTCAACGCGGATGCGATCACCAACGAGTTCGCCGTTCTTAACGTCGACTAGAGCGCCTTTGATTCCCGTGCCACCGATGTCAATTCCGACTGCAATTTTCGCCATAATTCTCCTTATGCAAGCGTAAGTATGTCTGCACCAGATTCGGTGACCACCATGGTGTGTTCGAACTGCGCGGTGAGGCTCTTGTCACGAGTGGTTACGGTCCAGTCGTCTTTCCACATGTCCCACTCGTAGCTACCTAGGGTCAGCATGGGTTCAATGGTGAAAATCATGCCGACCTGCATTTCCTGCGAGTAAGCCGGAGCGGCGTCGTAGTGAGGTATGACCAGGCCGGTGTGAAAGGCGCGGCCGACGCCGTGACCAGTGAAATCACGCACCACGCCGTAGTTGAAGCGCTTTGCGTAGGCCTGAATTGTTCGCCCGATGGTGTTGATCTGGCGCCCAGGTGCCACTGTGGCGATGGCTCGAGTAAGCGCCTCTTCAGTCCTTTCAATTAGGAGCGAGGCGTCTTCGCTGACCTGGCCGACTTTAAAGGTTCGATTCAGATCACCATGCATGCCGTTCTTATAGGCGGTGATGTCGATGTTGATTATGTCGCCATCCTGCAGAATCGTGTCATCGGGGATACCGTGGCAGATCACTTCGTTCAATGATGTGCAAATCGACTTAGGGAAGCCCCTATAGCCCAGAGCACTCGGGTAAGCGCCATGGTCGAGCACAAATTCGTGGCCAATGCGATCAAGCTCGTCGGTGCTAACCCCGGGAATGCAGTGTTTCGAAACTTCTTCGATTGCGCGAGCCGCAATGCGGCCAGATTCGCGAACCAGCTCAATCTCTTCTGCGTTGTAGATGTCGCCGCCGGTGTACTTAGCTGGCCCACGATTTCCGACGTACTCCGGCTTTTTGATTGTTGCCGTGACTGCACGCAGCGGTGAGATGCGACCAGGCGTGAGAAAACCGGTCTTGAGGTCGCGAGGCATGGCTCTAGTCTAGAAGTCGAAAGCGAGCAGCATGGCCGAAGAACACATCGAGTACTGGTTCAATCTGCGCACCAAACAGGTTGAGGTTGGAAAACAAAGTGCTGCGCTCTATCGCGTAGGTCCGTTCGCGACTATTGCCGAAGCCGAAAAAGCTGAGCAGACACTCGCCGATAGGGCAAAGGCCTGGCGAGACGAGGAAGATCGCGACAGCGATCGTGACTAACAGCGCAAACTAGTCTTCGAAAGACTCGTCGGCGTTCGGAAAGCTCTGGTCTCGAACATCCTTGGCGTATGCGCTTGCAGCC
>JBDKLV010000048.1:0-4332 GCA_039795455.1 Actinomycetota bacterium | reverse complement strand
GCGAAGACTTTGGTCACCGCATCGTGCCGATCATTCCTGACGAGGCTCGCACCTTTGGTATGGATGCGTTCTTCCCGACTGCAAAGATCTACAACCCGAATGGTCAGCACTACATTTCGGTTGACCGCGACATCCTGCTTTCTTACAAGGAGTCGCCACAGGGTCAGATTATTCACACCGGTATCAACGAGGCGGGCTCGCTCGCTGCGTTCACCGCGGTTGCAACCTCGTACTCGACTCAGGGCCAGCCACTGATTCCGTTCTACGTTTTCTATTCAATGTTCGGATTCCAACGCACCGGCGATGCCATCTGGGCAGCCGGCGACCAAATGGCTCGCGGTTTCTTGATTGGCGCAACCGCCGGTCGCACCACTCTTACCGGTGAAGGTTTGCAGCATGCAGACGGACATTCGCCGATCCTGGCTTCGACCAACACAGCAGTGATTTCTTACGACCCTGCATACGGGTACGAAATTGGTCACATCGTCAAGGCTGGAATCGAGCGCATGTACGGCGGTACTCACAAGGACCCGAACGTCATGTACTACCTAACCGTTTACAACGAACCAATCGTTCAGCCAGCAGAACCGGAAGGCGTCGATGTCGATGGCATCGTGCGCGGCATGCACCGCGTCAGCCAGAACCAGCACGATGGTCACAAGGCACAGATTCTCGCCTCTGGCGTGGCTCTGCCTTGGGCATACGAAGCACAGCAGCTACTTGCCGACGACTGGGGCGTATCGGCAGACATCTGGTCGGTCACCTCGTGGACCGAGTTGCGTCGTAATGGATTGAAGCGCGACGAGTTCGCGTTCTTGAACCCGAACGAGCAGCTTCCTAGCGCCTATGTCACTCACCGCCTGAACGAGACCGATGGCCCAATTCTGGGTGTCAGCGACTACATGCACGCCGTTCCAGATCAGATTCGCAAATGGGTTCCGCGCAACTACGCAACTCTCGGTGCCGACGGCTTTGGCTTCAGCGACACTCGCGCAGCGGCACGTCGCTTCTTCAAGATCGATGGACCGTCAATTGTGGTGCGAGTGCTCGAGCAGCTGGTCGAAGAAGGCCGCATTGATGCCTCTGTTCCTGGTCAGGCCATCGAGCGTTACCGACTTCACGATGTCACCGCCGGAACCTCTGGTTCTGCAGGCGGCGAGGCGTAGGAATGATTGCAATCGTTTGCCCAGGACAAGGCGCTCAAACACCTGGATTCTTTAATCCGTGGCTAGAGGTGGCCGAGTTCAAATCGGCAATCGAGAGCATGCAAACGGCATCGGGCATTGACCTAATCAAGCACGGCACCGAAAGTGACGCGGACACCATTCGCGATACCTCGATCGCACAGCCGCTAATCGTTTCGGCGAGCATCGCAAGCGCGCAAGCACTGCTGTCTGGTCAATCGGCAAGTTCGGCGAACATCGCCGGTGTCGCCGGTCACTCGGTGGGTGAAATAGCCGCAGCGTCAATTGCTGGAGTTTTCGATTCAGAGACTGCCATCAAGTTCGTTCAGGTTCGTGGTAACGAGATGGCCAAGGCAGCCGCACTCGAGACCACCTCGATGGCGGCCATCCTTGGTGGAGATCAAGCCGAAATCGAGGCCGCCTTGGCAGCATTCGATCTAGAACCAGCAAACTACAACGGTGGCGGCCAGATCGTTGCCGCCGGCTCGGCTGCTGGTATCGAGGCGCTAAAGGCCGCGCCACCGACCGGTACCCGCGTGGTTCCACTTCAGGTGGCTGGCGCCTTTCACACTCGCTACATGAGGCCAGCCGTTGCAGCCCTCAGCGAATACGCGAACGGGGTAACTGTTACCGACCCGGCCGTAAAACTCTGGACCAACGCTGGCGGCAAGTTGGTCGGAACTGGCAGCGAATACCTAAAGTTGCTCGTCAATCAGGTTTCTTCACCGGTTCGCTGGGATCTCTGCATGCAGGCAATGCTTGACGCTGGAATCACCGCAATCATCGAGGTCTCACCTGCCGGCACATTAGTTGGTTTGGCGAAGCGTTCGATGCCAGGCATCGAGACGCTGGCTCTAAAAACTCCTGAGAACTTGGATGCGGCGCGCGAACTCATCGCGGCACACAGCTAACCCGCTAAACGAAAGAAGCAGATGACTCAGCCAACCCTGAAGCAGTACGAAACCAATCGCTTCTCTCGCATCTATGCGCTTGGCGCAGCACGCGGCGATCTAGTCGTAACCAACGATGACATTGCAGGCCCAATCGATTCGAGCGATGAATGGATTCAACGTCGCACCGGAATCGTTAGCCGCCGTCGCGCATCTGCAAACGTTTCACTACTCGACATGGCGGTCGAGGCATCCAACACCGCAATCAAACGCGCTGGCATCGATCCGAAAGAAATCGGTGCGGTGATTTTTAGCACCATCACCCACCCGCACCAAACCCCCTCGGCAGCCGCACTTCTCGCCGACCGTGTTGGGGCAAACCCGGCACCCGCTTACGACGTGTCGGCTGCGTGCGCGGGTTACTGCTATGGAATTGCGCAGGCTGATGCCCTGGTTCGCTCTGGTGTTGCCAAGTACGTGTTGGTAGTTGGCGGCGAGAAGCTCAGCGACTTTATTGATCCAACCGATCGAACCATTTCGTTCTTGCTTGCCGATGGTGCCGGAGCCGCGATCGTTGGCCCGAGCGACTATCCAGGAATCTCTCCGACGGTTTGGGGTTCGGACGGTTCGCACTGGGATGCAGTCGGCATGACCGCTTCGCTTCTCGAATTGCGCGATGGCACCGCGAGCTGGCCTACCTTGCGCCAAGACGGTGCGACCGTCTTTAAGTGGGCCGTTTGGGAAATGGTTAAGGTTGCCCGAGCGGCACTCGAGGCCGCCGGAGTTCAGCCCGAAGACCTTGCAGCAATCGTGACCCACCAGGCGAACATCCGCATCATCGACGAATTGGCGAAGCAGCTTGAAGTTCCTGAAAGCGTGGTTGTTGCTCGTGACATCGTTTACACCGGTAACACCTCGGCCGCGAGCGTACCGCTAGCGATGGATGCACTGCTCGAATCAGGAGCAGTCAAATCAGGTGGCTTGGCCCTAGAAATCGGCTTTGGCGCAGGTCTCGCCTTCGCCGCTCAGGTAGTAGTCCTGCCCTAAAATTGAGGCAGTTCCAAATCCCCCAATAAGGAGAAATCAATGGCACTTTCGCAAGCAGAGGTTCTAAGCGGCCTTGCAGAGATCGTAAACGAAGAGACCGGTATTGACACCAGCTCGGTTCAGATGGACAAGTCGTTCGTTGACGACCTAGACATCGACTCGATCTCGATGCTTACCATCGTGGTTAACGCAGAAGGAAAGTTCGGCGTAACCATTCCAGAAGAAGAAGTTGCCAACCTAAAGACTGTTGGCGACGCAGTTAACTTCATCGTTAACGCATAAGTAAGGCTCACTTACTTGTCTCGCAGAATTGTTGTCACCGGGCTGGGTGCTACTACCCCGCTCGGTGGCGACGTGCAATCCACTTGGCAGGCGCTGCTGGCCGGCAAATCAGGCATCAGCACCCTTGAGCAAGAGTGGGTTGCCCGCTACGAAATTCCGGTGACCTTCGCAGGTCAGGCAGCCATCAAAGCCAAGGATGTACTTTCTGTTCCAGAGACCAAACGACTCGATCCGTCGAGCCAATTCGCACTTATCGCAGCCCGCGAGGCTTGGGCCGATGCCGGCAAGCCTGAGGTTGCTCCTGAGCGCCTAGCTGTCGAGTTCGCAACCGGTATCGGTGGCGTCTGGACCTTGCTCGACGCGTTCGACACCCTAAAAGAACACGGCCCTCGCCGCGTTCTTCCAATGACCGTTCCGATGCTCATGCCAAACGGCCCAGCCGCGGCAATCGGCATGGATATCGCAGCTCGCGGTGGCGTACGCACTTCGGTTTCGGCCTGTGCTTCGAGCACCGAAGCCATCGCAAACGCGATTACCCGCCTAAACAGCGGCGAGATCGACGTTGTGGTCGCCGGCGGTTCAGAGGCAGCGATCCACCCACTGCCAATTTCGGCATTCGCTTCGATGCACGCCCTTTCGCGCAACAACGAGAACCCAACCAAGGCTTCGCGCCCTTACGACACTGCCCGCGACGGATTCGTCATGGGCGAAGGTGGCGGTGCGTTAGTTCTAGAGACCGAAGAGCACGCAAAAGCTCGTGGCGCAAAGATTTACGCATACCTCGTAGGTGGCTCTGTAACTTCAGACGCACATCACATCACCGCTCCAGACCCTGAAGGCACCGGTGCAGCCCGTGCCATGCTTGCCGCGCTAGAGCAGGCAAACGCCAAACTCGAAGATGTCGTGCACATCAACGCGCACGCCACGTC
>JBDKLV010000047.1:0-36275 GCA_039795455.1 Actinomycetota bacterium | reverse complement strand
AGAGCCCCATCCATTCGCGTGAGCTTGGTTTTCACACTTTCTGGCATCGGGGAAGAGTGCCAGCTGGAATGGGTGGAGTTCTAGCCGCAGGCTAGATGATTCCCGGAATCACCTCCTCGCTGAGAGTCGAGTAAGGGTTCTCTTGCTGTGCAATGAATTCGTTCCAGGCCTTGGCGTTCCAGATCTCGGCAAAACTGCCGTTTCCGATTACGACCAGGTCGCGCTCTAGGTCTGCGTACTGACGAAGGATCGCTGGGATGGTTACGCGGCCCTGCTTGTCAGGAGTCTCGGCGTGAGCACCAGACATAAAAACACGCACGTAATTGCGCGCATCGGCGTTGGTCATCGGTGCCTGTGAAAGTTGCGCGGCTCGAGCGTTGAACTCTGCTGCGCTGTAAACGAGCAGCGCTTTGTCTTGGCCACGGGTAATCACGAGGCCCGAGCCAAAGTATTCGCGGAACTTGGCCGGCAGAATGATGCGGCCTTTTTCGTCGAGCTTCGGGGTGTGAGTGCCTAGTAACAAAGTCGGCCCCCTTTCTGCTCTAGATCCGCCTTGGTTCTAAACTCCACTTTACACCACAATGCTCCACAAAAGGCAGATTTGAGCAACTAAATATAACGTTTTGGGCAAGATTTGCCAATGAAAATGCGGAATTCAGCAGTGGAGGAAAATCCCACGTTTCACCCCAATTTCACCCAGAAAGAGTGAAAATCGGCCCAAAAAGCCAAAAAAGGCACCCCGATTCGGGGTGCCTTGAGTATTTGGTGGGATTAGCGGTCGTCGCGCTTGTCCCAGCGATCTTCAAAGTAGCTGCCGGTGTCGCGCTTTGGTTTGGTTTGGCTTGAAGTCTTGCGGGTTTTCGACCCATTATGCGCACCGGATGCCTTGTTGGCGCTAGCCATCAGGATGCCAAACAGCGTGACAGCGAAGCCGACCAGACCAAACCAGACCAGGCCGCTTATCGCTCCAAACAAAACAACAGAGAGCCCGACCACGGCTAGGGCTAGACCAGCGACAATCTTTGGCAGGCTATTCGCGGCTGGGAGGCTTGGGTCAATGGTCGAGGCACCGAACAGATCACGCTCCATTTCAGCCAAGACCTGCTTTTCGCGTTCTGAAAGACCCATTTTTGCTCCTCGCTAATGATTCGAGCATAGATTCGCCCACCGACTTTGTAAACGAAAACTAGGCTGGGCTAATGGATGACTCGAAAACCCTGATCGCCGCGATTCAGAGCGAACTCGACTCATTCATGGGCGAACGACGAGTCGAATTCGAGCAAATCTCGCCAGAGTTACTGCCGATGCTGGATTACGCCAACACGTTGATTGCCGGAGGCAAACGCTTCAGGGGGCAATTCTGTTTCTGGGCCTGGCGCGGCTTTCTTGATCAACCTTCGGCCTCGGTAAGCGACCGCCACCCAATCGCCAAAATCTGTGCGGCACTTGAACTCTTCCACGCGGCAGCCTTGGTGCACGACGATGTCATCGACCAATCCGACACTCGTCGCTCAAACCCATCGGTTCACAAACTTTTCGAAAAACTACACCGCGATTCAAATTGGTCTTCAGATCCAAAACGCTTCGGCGAATCGGCGGCCATCATCCTTGGTGATTTGTTGTTGGCCTGGAGCTCAGAACTTTTCGGCAACGCGCTACTCGACTCACCCACTCGTGAAATCGAAGCGGCGTGCCGAGATCAATTCGCTCGCATGCGAGTCGAAGTGATGGCAGGTCAATATCTAGACATCCTTGAAGAGAATTCCGCAGCCGGAAGGCCGATCGGTGAAGCGGTCGCAAGAGCTAACCGCGTGATGCTGTACAAGACCGCGAAGTACTCGATTGAGGCGCCGTTGCTAATTGGCGCCGCGTTTGCCGGAGCAACTGCACCTCAGTTCAGAGCTTTGAGTGCATTCGCGATTCCACTTGGCCTGTGTTTTCAATTGCGCGATGACGTGCTTGGTGTTTTTGGAGACCCTGCGATTACTGGCAAACCAGCTGGCGACGATCTACGTGAGGGCAAACGCACCGTGCTTGTCGCACTCACCCGCCAGGCACTCGACGAAGACACAGCGCATGCCTTTGATCAAATGCTTGCTATTGGCGAATTAAGTTCAGCTCAGATTGCGCAAATGCAGCAACAGATTCAAACCTCGGGAGCGCTCACTAAAACCGAGCAATTGATCGACGAACTCGGAAATGAAGCCGTGGCGGCACTCGAGTCGGTGGCGATTGATGAGGCGGCTAAGCAGCAGCTTCATCAACTGGCCGACCAAGTGGTCAACCGACAGCACTAAAGCGCGAGCGCTTGAGCCAGGCGGCGAATCTCGGTCTTTTTACCGCTTACCAACGCCAGAATTGGCGTCGTGCCCAGTGCTTCGTGATTTGTGTAGAGCCAATTGATTGCCCCGCCGATGTCGAAACCCGCGTCTAGCAACACCAAGACCGTGCCGCGCAAGCTAGGTAGCGGCTCGTTCTCTGCGATGGCCTCGATGGGTACATAGCGAACACCGTCGCGTTTCACCTCAATGAGGTGATGATCTTCGATCAGACGATGCACTCGCCCAATAGGAACGACTAGCTTTTCGGCCACCTCAGGAATGGTGAGCCACTCTTGCTCTGCTGAAAAAGGTTCAACCACAGGTACAGACTGCCACACCGACCGACCTCCGCAAAATGATTGCCGCCGAATGGCACGATATTGAGGCAAAACCTAGTAATCATGAGCAAGTCAGACGAGAACGCGAAACGACCGATCACGGCAAAGACCATCGGCGCGGCGCTGACTACGCCCATCGTCATTATTGGCTCGAGTGCGATCACCGACGCGGCCATGGCGAGCACCATCGATGCCAATGTCAACAACGATGTCGGTAGCGCCAGCTCTGCAAATTCTGCATCCGCATCGCACTCCACTACTGTGCAACAGAGCATCTACACGGTTCAGCCAGGAGACAGTCTGGTGTCGATTGCGAAAAACTTTTCGCTATCGCTTGCCGAATTGCTGAACCTAAACCAGCTCGCCCAGTCTGCTCTGATTTACCCGGGTCAAGTCATCCGTTTAGTTGGCGACACTGTCGAACCGAGTGTCGTCACCAAGATGGTTGGCCCGACCAAGCACACCGTTACTAGCGGCGAAACTTTGAGTTCGATTGCCCAGCGTTACGAACTTCGCCTTGTGGTACTGCTTGCAATCAATAACCTCAACGAGAAGTCATTGATTTATCCGGGTCAAGTCTTGCAACTTCGCGAAGTCGTTCCGCAGGGCTCAGCTAGCGTCGTGAAACGCAAGGCCAATGAGCACACTGTTGCAGATGGTGAAACCCTCACCTCGATTGCAAAGGCGCATGGAGTCTCGCTTAGCGCTCTACTCAAGGCCAATCAGCTGACCAAGACATCGCTGATCTTCGTGGGGCAAATCCTTGACCTCCCAGAACAGACCGTCGCCGGAGCCTGGGTCGAGCAAGAATTTGGCAACACTATTGGCAAACCAACGAACGTCTGCCTCTTCCACGGCTTTCACAAGATTAAGGCCGGAGAGACAATCAGTCGATTGGCGGCCAAGTTCGGCGTTACTCAGCAGGCTTTGCTCAGCGCAAATCGCCTGACCTGGAACAGCACCATCTTTATCGGTCAGAAGCTAATCGTGCCTGGCAAGCACGGCGCACTCGATTGCCCAGAACTAACCCAGTTGAGCGACGAGATGAAGGCAAATGCCACACAGATCATCAAGGTCGGTCGCGACCTAGGCATCCCCGACTATGGCATCGTCATCGCTCTGGCCACCGCCATGCAAGAGTCGAGCCTTCGCAACATCACCTTTGGTGACCGCGACTCTATTGGCCTTTTCCAGCAGCGACCATCCGCGCACTGGGGCACAAAACAACAGATCATGGATGCGAATTACTCCATCCGTGCATTCTTTGGCGGTGCGTCCAGTCCAACTCACGGGGTCGCGCGCGGGCTGCTCGACATTTCAAACTGGCATACTCTGCCACTCACCGAAGCCGCTCAAGCAGTGCAGGTCTCGGCGCACCCGACGGCTTACGCCAAGTGGGAACCAAGCGCCTGGAAGTGGCTGATTGAACTCGATTCGCTCGAGGACTCCTAATGGATCTGACAGGTAAAACCGTCAGTGGGCGCTATCGGGTAGAGCGACTTGTCGCTCGTGGTGGCATGGCCACGGTTTACGCGGCCATCGACCTGCGTCTCGATCGTCGCGTAGCACTCAAGGTGGTGCACCCGCATCTAGCAGCGGACGCGAGCTTCAGAGACAAGTTCGTGCGCGAAGCAAAAATCGCCGCGCGACTAGCGCACCCAAATTTAGTCAACGTATTCGACCAGGCACACGATGGAGACATCGTCTATTTGGTTATGGAGTTTGTCTCTGGAATAACCCTTCGCGAAGCGCTAAATGACTTTAAGAAACTCGACGCTGAGCGTGCACTCGAAATCTTTGAGCCCGTGCTGGCTGGCCTGGCAGCGGCTCACGGCGCTGGCATTTTGCACCGCGACATCAAGCCAGAAAACGTTTTGCTCGCCGATGACGGCAAGATTAAGCTCAGCGACTTCGGTCTAGCGCGGCCGGTTTCGGCGCAAACGCAAACCGGTGCGGTGATCGGCACCGTGGCTTACCTCTCACCCGAACTTGTTTCTCGCGGCATCGCCGATACTCGCAGCGATATCTACGCCTGTGGCATCATGCTCTTCGAGTTACTCACCGGTCGACAGCCATACCAGGGTGAACAAGCCGTACAGATTGCGATGCAGCACGCGAACAGCGAAGTTCCGCCACCGTCCACTCTTGATCCGAGCATCCCTGAATTACTAGATGAGCTGGTGCTCTGGGCCACTTCGAAGCTTCCAGACAACCGACCGAGCGATGCGGTTGAACTGCACGCGGTCATCGCTCGTGCACGACAGGATTTGGCCAAGGGTAAAACCCAAGATCTAACCGAGGCCCTACGGCTCACTATCGCCAACCAGCAGGCAACCACCCGACTGCTACACGGTGGTGACAACCAAATTGCGAATGCAACACAGCGGATGCCCTCAGGTTTCGGCGATCCGAATGCGACCATGCAACTTGGGGTGCAGCAGCTGCCAAACCAAACAGTGCGACTAGACCAATCACCTCCGACCGAGCCCAAAGGCGAAACCGAAACAATCGGAGTACGTCACAGGGCATTCAAGTTGCTCGTTGCTGCCGTGATTACCGTCGTGCTTGGCCTTGGTGGTGGTTGGTACTTCAGTGCCGGACCAGGCGCCTTTGCCCTGATGCCGAATCTGAGCGGCCAGTCGCTAGACAGCGCTACTAGTCAGGTTGCTGCCGCCAAACTCAAAATTGACATCGTTCGACAGTCCTCAAAAACCGTTGCAGCAGGCAAGGTCATTTCTACAGACCCGATAGCCGGAGCCGTGGTCTGGGGAGGTTCCAAGCTGACCATCTACGTATCAACCGGACCAAAACTGGTGTCTGCTCCGCAGCTAAACGGCAAGACGTTGGTCGAGGCCAGCGCCGTAATTCTGCAACAGGGCTTCGCCGTCGGCAAGGTCAGCTCTTGGTTCAACTCGGCGCCGATCGGAACGGTATACGCATTCACTGGCAGCGATGGCTCGCAAGTACCTGAGGGTTCAAAGATTGACCTCGAGGTTTCGCTCGGCGCCATCCCTGTCGTTGCAGGCCTGGCTCAAATAGACGCAACCTCAGTTATCGAACTAGCCGGGCTCAAAGTGGCCAAGGTCTCGGAGCAATACAGCGACACCGTAACCAAGGGCAACGTGATTTCGCTTGTGCCGCAGTCTGACCCAATTGGAAAATCTGGCGAAGTCGAACTGATTGTGTCTAAAGGTAGCGACGTCGTGATCATGCCTAACGTTGTAGGGCAAACAATCGCTGCGGCGCAGAGCTACCTAAAGTCGATTGGGCTAAAAGTTACTGTTGACACCAACCAGTTGACCAGCAACTGGGGCATCGCGAAAGTTAAGCGCACGAATACGCCAGTCGGAACCAAGCTGCGCATAGGTGACACAGTCACCATCATTTCGCGCTAAAAGCTACGAACGATTTGCTAGCGATTCGGCAACCAAGAACGCGAGTTCGAGCGACTGCATGTGGTTGAGTCGCGGATCGCAAAGCGACTCATAGCGCTCTTCTAGCGACTTCTCATCAATCTGTTCAGAGCCACCGAGGCACTCGGCAACATCGTCGCCGGTCAACTCGATGTGAATTCCACCCGGGAAAGTTCCGAGAGCTCGGTGCACTTCGAAGAAACCACGAACCTCATCCATCACGTCGTCAAAACGACGGGACTTGTAGCCATTCTTGGTGGTCATACCGTTACCGTGCATCGGGTCGGTGATCCAAAGCGGGTTGGCATCTGAGTCACGGACTGCCTCTACCAACTTAGGCAGGGCGTCGCGAATCTTGCCAGCACCCATGCGAGTAATGAATGTAAGTCGACCAGGCTCGCGCTCAGGATCAAGGCGCTCAATCAGTTCGAGCACATCGGTCACTTCTGTAGTCGGGCCAAGCTTGACACCAATTGGGTTTCGAACGCGTGACAGGTAATCGACGTGTGCGTGATCGAGCTGGCGAGTGCGCTCGCCAATCCAGATGAAATGTCCGCTAGTGATGTATGGATTGCCGGTGCGCGAATCGATGCGCGTCATCGGGCGCTCGTAATCGAAGAGCAACCCCTCGTGCGAGGTGTAGAACTCGGTGGTGCGTAGCCCCTCGAAATCTGCACCGCAGGCCGCCATAAAGCGAATCGCGCGGTCTATCTCAGATGCAAGGGCCAAGTAGCGCTCGTTTGCCGGGTTGTCGGCAAAGCCCTTGTTCCACTCGTGAACCGACCTCAGGTCGGCAAAGCCACCCTGGGTGAAGGCGCGAATCAGGTTCAGCGTCGAAGCCGAGGTGTGGTACGCCTGCAGAATGCGGTCTGGGTTAGCCTCGCGCGACTCTGGAGTGAAGTCGTAGCCATTGATGATGTCGCCGCGGTACGCCGGTAGAGTCACGCCATCGCGGGTCTCTGTGTCGCTTGAACGTGGCTTGGCGAACTGGCCTGCCATTCGACCCATCTTGATGATTGGCATCGATGCGCCGTAGGTCAGAACCAGAGCCATTTGAAGAATTGTCTTGACTCGGTTGCGAATGCGATCGGCTGTTGCGTCAGCGAAAGTCTCTGCGCAGTCTCCGCCTTGAAGCAAGAAGGCCTTACCCGATGCCGCCTGCGCCAAGCGCGAGCGAAGAATGTCAACTTCGCCGGCAAACACCAACGGCGGCAGTTTGGCGAGTTCGCCGTGAACTCTTGCCAGCTCTGCCGCGTTTGGCCATGAAGGTTGCTGCACTCGTGGAAGGTTCAAATAGTTGTCGAGCCCAGCCAGCACGGCGGGATCAACTGCGACAACTTTTTCAACCATGATTTCCTAACCGCGAGCCAGCGCTGCGCGTTTTTCTTTTACCGACGATGCGTAAGCATCGACGTACTCTTGACCACTGAGTTTTTGCAACTCATACATAATCTCGTCGGTAACTGCTCGAAGCACGATGCGGTCACCTTCCATGCCGTCGAAGCGCGAGAAATCGAGTGGCTCGCCAATTACGATTCCAACACGGCGGATGCGCGGCAATCGTTTACCGATTGGCTGCACCTTCTCGGTGTCGATCATGGCAACCGGGATGACTGGAACCTTCGACTCGAGAGCCATGCGGGCGATGCCGGTGCGGCCTCGGTAAAGCTTGCCGTCTGGAGAGCGAGTGCCTTCTGGGTAGATTCCCAGCAGTAGCCCCTGGCTGAGCACACCGAGACCCGTGTTCAGCGAAGCCTCCGAAGCTTTACCACCCGAACGGTCGATTGGAAGCTGGCCGGTCGATTTGAAAAACCAGCGAACCAGCGCGCCCTTCAAACCTTTGCCAGTGAAGTATTCGCTCTTGGCCAAGAACACCACCGGACGACGTGACTGCAGCGGTAAAAAGATTGAGTCTGAGAATGACAGGTGGTTAGAAGCAAGAATCGCCGCACCGCCGCTTGGAATGTTCTCCATGCCACGAACCCAAGGCCTAAAAATGAGTCGAAGCAGCGGGCCGAGCACCAGGTTCTTCAAAATGAAGTAAGCCATCGACGCCTCCGACCCAAATCTGACTAAGAGGCTATTTTATCTTTGCGACCAGGCCAGGCGCACTAGGTCTGCAGCTCCGACCACGCCAGCATCGTTCACGAACTCGGCGGTTTTGATCTGCAATTCAGGCCTGAAGCCGCGAGCCGGCATATTTGCCAAGAAAGCCTCCCGGATTGGGTCAATCAAAAGATCACCGGCGGCGCTGACTCCACCTCCGATGACGACGATTTCGGGGTCTAGCACGGCCGAAAGGGTCGCAATTGTCTGCCCTAGCCAGCTGCCGAGCTCTGCCAACAGTCTTAGCGCCCCATGGTCGCGCTCCAAAATTGCTTGGTAAACCTGCTCGCCTTTCAGGCCACCGTGTTCTGCACGCAATTCGCGCAGACGCTCGCCTGCCGGGTCGCTCGAATCAGCGAGCTCGTTGGCGGACCGCAAAAGGGCCGTTCCCGACCCATACTGCTCAATGCAACCGTGAGCGCCACAACCGCATAGCCGACCGTCAGGAACAACACGGATGTGCCCCAACTCGCCAGCGATACCGAAACCGCCGCGCTGCATCCTCGAATTGCTGATCACGGCCCCGCCTACACCGGTGCCAATTGTCAGCATGGTCATGTGCTTGAAACCTCGACCAGCACCGTAACGGTATTCGGCCCAGCCGGCAGCATTTGCATCGTTCTCTACGAGAATCGGCAAGTTGGTCTTGGCCTCTAACTTGGCCTTGAATGGTTCGTTTCTAAAACTCAGATTCGGCGCGTACAGCACCTCGGATTGGTTGGCGTCAATGAAGCCTGCGACGGCCACTCCAGCACCGAGCACCTTTTGTCCCTCGGAAAGCGCCTCAATCAGTGCAATTACCGCGTCTACGACAGAATCGGAATTGCTGGCCGGTGTCGGCACCTTATCTTCACGGATGATGTTGCCATCCTGGTCGACAAGGGCGCCGGCGATCTTGGTGCCACCAATATCAATGCCGATTGCGTGCATGAACTCCCTTTCGATTCAGCAAGTTTAGCCCGCCGCTGGGGTTGTAGAGTTATCCAAAGTCTCCAAGGAGGGTGGCCAATGCAGACCAAGTCGCTTCCAGCCCTCATTGTTTCGAGCGAAGATTCCAACATCACCGACCTGTTGATCGACCGCACCAAGGCCACCCCAGACTTGGCTCTTTTTGCCATCAAGGATGGCGACGGATTCCAAACCGTCACCTGCCAGCAGTTCCTCAACGAAGTTAAGGCGCTGGCCAAAGGTCTAATCGCCAGCGGCGTGCAGAGCAGCCAGGCAGTAGCCATCATGAGTCGCACTCGTTATGAGTGGAGCCTCATGGACTTTGCGATTTGGTTCGCTGGCGGCGTCTCAGTGCCGGTGTACGAGACCTCGTCCGCTTCGCAACTCGAGTGGATTCTCTCAAACAGTGACTCAGTCGCGCTGTTTGTCGAAACCGACGAGCACATTGCGCGTTTCGAACAAATCAAACACAGTGTTCCGCTGACCAGCCAGGTTCTCAAACTCGACGAAACCACGATTAAAGACCTGAAGCTTCGCGGAAAAGAAGTGACCGACGAGCAGCTCGAACAGCGTCGAAGCAGAGCGAAACTGGGCGACCTCGCCACCATCATTTACACCTCAGGCACAACCGGCAAGCCAAAGGGTTGCGAACTTGCTCATCGCGGCTTCGTGGAACTGTCGAAGAACGCCGCCCTCGAGCTGCCAGAAGTGATCGTCGCTGGTCGCGGAACCGTACTGTTCTTGCCACTTGCCCACGTGTTCGCCCGATTCGTCGAAGTGCTTTGCGTGCATGGCGGAATCCGAGTCACGCACGAACCAGATGCCAAACTCGTTGGACAGACGCTTGAGTCCGCGAAGCCAGAGTTTTTGCTAGCGGTGCCTCGAGTTTTCGAAAAGGTTTACAACTCGGCAGAACAGAAAGCAGAGTCGACCGGCAAGGGTGAGATTTTCCGCAAGGCTGCTCACGCAGCGATTACTTGGTCGCAGGCCAAGGAGAATGGCCGCGTTCCTTTCGGGCTTGCAGCACAGCACTTTGTCTTCGACAAGTTGGTTTACACCAAGTTGCGCAAGGCCATGGGCGGAAAGCTTCAGTATGCGATCTCCGGTGGCGCACCTCTGGGTTCGCGACTAGGCCACTTCTTTAGGGCAATTGGCGTAACGGTTCTTGAGGGATACGGACTTACCGAGACCACCGCCCCTGCAACAATTTCTCGACCACAGTCGGCCCGCATTGGAAAAGTCGGCTTGCCGCTACCTGGAACCGCGGTGAAGATTGCCGACGATGGCGAAATTCTGCTTTCTGGCCACAACATCATGCGTGGTTACTGGCGCAACGA
The DNA here is from genome assembly GCA_039795455.1 of Actinomycetota bacterium. Taxonomy (GTDB): domain Bacteria; phylum Actinomycetota; class Actinomycetes; order Actinomycetales; family Microbacteriaceae; genus Rhodoluna. The sequence continues at coordinate 25,812 of JBDKLV010000047.1, read as the reverse complement.
AGCTGCCACTAACGAGGTCTTGAACAATGGATGGTTCGCAACCGGCGATATCGGCAGTCTCGATGACGAAGGATTCTTGAGCATCACTGGCCGAAAGAAAGAACTCTTGATTACCGCTGCGGGTAAGAATGTGGCGCCTGCAGTTCTCGAAGATCCTCTTCGCGCTCATCCGCTAATTGGTCAGGCTGTCGTAATTGGTGATCAGCGTCCGTTCATCAGTGCAATCATCTCGCTTGACTCAGAGATGCTTCCGATTTGGTTGGCAAATCACGGCGGCGACAACACCATGTCGGTAGCCGAAGCAGCCAAAAGTGAAATCGTCCTCAACGCCATCCAGAAGGCTATCGACGAAGTGAACCTATTGGTTTCGCGTGCCGAGTCGATTCGAAAGTTCGAAGTCATCGACACAGAATTGACCGAGGCTAGCGGCCATCTCACCCCTAGCCTCAAGATCAAGCGCAATGCAGTTTTGAACGACTTTGCTGCCGAGGTCGAGCGGATTTACGCTACTGGCTCAGTTGCCGAGTAATTAGCGATTCAAAAACCACTGCTGCTTACGCAGCTCGGCCATAGCGAGCTTTCGCTCATCGGGCTCTAAACGATCCAGATACAGCAAGCCATCAAGGTGGTCGCATTCGTGCTGCAGCGCCTGGGCCATGAGCCCCGTGCCAGAAAGCTCGATGGCCTCGCCTAGAGCGTTGAAGCCTTTCACTCTCGCAAAGGCGAACCGCGGCGTTTTGTGCCAAAGCCCAGGAACCGAAAGGCAGCCTTCGTCGACCAGAGTTTGCTCACCTGACGCTTCGACCAAAATCGGGTTGAATACGTAGTCAACCTTGCCATCGACGTTGACACTAAATGCACGAACGTCTATCCCGATCTGCGGCGCCGCCACGCCAGCACGCCCAGGCAGTTTCGTGGTGTCAATCAGGTCTTGGGCAAGCGACCGAGCGGCTGCATCGAAAACCGAGACAGGACGACAAACGGTCTTTAAAACCGGGTCACCAAAAAGACGGATGTCTCTAACGGTCATTAGACGCGCGGCGCGGTCAAACCGTCGATAACCAGCGCGGCTAGTTCGCGAGCCGCCTGCTTGGTACCGGGCTTCAATTCGTTGAACTTGATTACCGAACCGGCAGCCAAGGCTGGGTCGTAAGGAATACGAACAACTGCGCGCACACGGGTCTTAAAGTGCTGCTCAATTTCGCCGAGCTTGACCAACTCTGTCGCTTGCGTTGCAGTATTGAGTGCAACGACTGCATTGCGAACTAGGTCGCCATAGCCATTGGCTTCGAGCCAGGTCAGTGTCTCTGAAGCGAGTCGAGCTTCGTCTACCGAACCACCAGAAACGATGACCAGAGTATTGGCACGCTGCAAAGTTGGGCGCATCACCGAGTGCACGATGCCGGTACCGCAGTCGGTCAGGACCACTGAATAGTAGCGAGCGGCCATGTCGGCAACCACGTTGTAGTCGCCTTCATTGAAAGCCTCTGACAGCATTGGATCTGAATCAGATGCTAAAACGTCTAGACGGGTAACATCGCGCGAGACCATGGTCGAGAAGTCCGTGAAGCCATCTATAGCAGCCGCTCGGTTAACTACATCTCTTACGGTGAATCGCGTCGACTTGCTGATGCGCTCGGCAAGTGTTCCGCGGTCGGGGTTGGCATCGATCGCAATCACGCGGTCCTCGCGCGATAGCGAAAGAGCCATTCCGAGAAGTGTGGTGACGGTGGTTTTACCCACACCACCTTTACGAGTGAGAACCGGCACGAATTTGGCCCCGCCACCGAGCGGCAATCCAATGCGAGCATCGAGCGCCTTGCGCTCGCGAACCTTGAGCGAGTCGCCGAGGTTTACAGTCTTTAGAGTCAGGTAGTAAACAAACTTGCGCAGGCCGCCTTCTGGAGCCGGGCGGAACTTCACCGAAGTGGTGTCAATCAGACGGTCAGCCGTAAGCATCGCAGCTGGCTCTGGCTGGTCAAAGCTCTCCCCACGCAGTGAGTCACGTCGTGAATAGTTCGAGCGACGGGTTGCGTTCGGATCCGCATCCGTGGTTGGGGCGACAATCTTCTGCGACACCGGCTCTGCGACGATCTCAACAGATTGGGTGCTAGGAGTCAGGTCGATAATGCCGGAATCAACGGCAAGTTCGGCTAGCGACTGGTTCTGCACCTGCGACTCCGGGTTCGCCGGACGAGGTGCGAAAAGATCGTCCTCGGGTTCTTTATCCCAAATCGCCACTGATTTACTCCTTGTGCAGACACTCGCCTGAGCGAATTCCGAACTAGTCTAACCGCCCGAAGGCTTTACAGAGTCAGCCTAGGCAGGCTCTACGACAATGATCAGGTCACCTGCATCGACAGATTGAGTCTTTGAAATTGCGAGGCGACGCACTACACCAGCGACGTTGGCAGTGATGGTTGCCTCCATCTTCATCGCCTCGATAGTTGCCACTGGCTGACCAATCTCGACATGTGCGCCTTCAACGGTCTGCAGCGTGACCACGCCAGCGAAAGGAGCGGCCACATGTCCGAGGTTGGCTGCATCGGCCTTCTCTGCGGAGACAACGTCAGATGCAATCTTGCGATCACGGATGTTGATAGGGCGAAGTTGTCCGTTCAGAGTTGCCATGACGGTTCTAAAACCCTTCGCATCAGGAGAACCGATTGCTTCGAGGCCAACGTAGAGCTGAACACCACGTGCAATTTCTACGATGTGTTCCTTGCCAGGTTCCAGTCCATACAGATAATCGACCGTGTCAACTTGATCCAGACGACCATAGGTCTGACGGAATTTTTCGAATTCCTTGGTCGGGCCAGCGAATAACAAGCGGTTCAGTGTCGAACGTCGAGTCTGTGGGTTTGCATCGGATAGAGCCGCTGAATCGGCAGCGCTGATTTCGGTAACCCCAAATTTAGGGTTCTTGCCAGCAAGTACCTTGGTACGGAAAGGCTCTGGCCAACCGCCAGGCAAGTCGCCGAGTTCGCCTGCCATAAAACCAACCACCGAGTCCGGAACATCATAATTCTGCGGGTTCTCAGCAAAGTCCTTCGGGTCAGCTCCAACGGCAACCAGGTGAAGGGCCAGATCGCCAACAACCTTTGACGACGGCGTCACTTTAGTTGGACGACCCAGAATTTCGTTGGCGGCCGCGTACATGTCTTCGACCTTTTCGAAGTGGTCGCCAAGCCCAAGTGCGATCGCCTGTTGACGAAGGTTCGAAAGCTGACCACCTGGAATCTCGTGCTTGTAAACGCGACCAGTCGGGCCAGGCAAACCAGACTCGAACGGAGCATAGACATTACGAACTGCCGCCCAGTATGGCTCTAGCGCGCAAACATCGTCGAGCGAGATTTTCGTATCGCGCTCGGTGTGGGCCAATGCGGCGACAAGGGCCGAAGCCGATGGCTGCGAGGTGGTGCCTGCCATCGGTGCGGCGGCTACGTCGACCACATCTACCCCGACATTGATTGCAGCCATAAGCGTTGCAAGCTGGCCACCTGCCGTGTCGTGCGTGTGAAGATGTACGGGTAGGTCAAAGCGTTCACGAAGTGCGCTAACCAACTTCTCCGCAGCTGCCGGACGGAGCAGGCCGGCCATGTCCTTGATTGCAATGATGTGCGCGCCGGCTTTGACGATTTCGTCAGCAAGGTTCAGGTAGTAATCGAGTGTGTAGAGCTTCTCGTTCGGGTCTAGCAAGTCTGCGGTGTAGCAAAGTGCGACTTCTGCGACTGCGGTTCCGGTAGCGAGTACGGCAGCAATTGCTGGGCGCATTTGTTCCACATCGTTGAGCGCATCGAAAATCCTAAAAATATCGACGCCCGCAGCAGCGGCTTCTTTAACAAACGCTTCGGTTACTTCTGTTGGATACGGGGTGTAGCCAACGGTGTTGCGACCGCGCAACAACATTTGAATACAGATGTTAGGCATGGCCGCTCGCAGTGTTTCAAGTCGTTCCCATGGGTCTTCACCCAAGAATCGAAGGGCCACGTCGTAAGTCGCACCTCCCCAGGCTTCAACCGAGAAGAGCTGCGGAGTAAGTCGCGAAACGTAAGGTGCGATCTGCACTAGGTCGCGACCACGGATGCGCGTGGCCAGCAATGACTGGTGCGCATCGCGGAACGTGGTGTCTGTTACGCCAACCTGCTTTTGCGCGCGAAGCGATGCGGCAAACGCCTTCGGACCAAGCTCTTGCAGCGCTTGACGAGAGCCGGCTACAACCGGTGCGCTCAGGTCGAGTTCTGGCAACAACTCGCTAGGAGTCACGTGGTGACCTCGTGGCCCATTCGGCTGGTTGACTGTCACGTCGGCCAACCAAGTCAGAATCTTGGTACCGCGGTCGAGGCTAGGTGCCGCTGTAAGTAGTTCTGGTCGCTCATCGATAAAAGAGGTGCTCAGATCGCCAGACTGAAAAGTCGGGTCCGCCAATACTGCCTGCATGAAAGAGATGTTGGTCGAGACACCACGGATTCGGAATTCTGCTAGCGCGCGCTCTGCGCGGTTAACCGCAGACTTGAAGTCGCGACCACGGGCGATGAGTTTTACCAGCATTGAGTCAAAGTGCGGGCTGACTTCTGCGCCGGTCGAAACGGTTCCACCATCCAAACGAATGCCAGCGCCACCCGGCGAGCGGTAAGTGGTGATTTTGCCGGTGTCAGGCCTAAAGCCAGCAGCCGGGTCTTCAGTCGTGATTCGACATTGGATTGCAAAGCCGTGGCGTGAAATTGTTTCTTGGCTTAGTCCAAGGTCGCTTAGCTTTTCGCCCGAAGCGATGCGCATCTGCGACTGAACAAGGTCGATGTCGGTGATTTCCTCGGTGACAGTGTGCTCAACCTGAATACGCGGATTCATTTCGATGAATACGTGCTTGCCTGCATTTGCCCCAACTGTGTCGATCAAAAACTCAACTGTGCCGGCATTCTGGTAGCCAATCGCCTTGGCGAAGGCCACGGCGTCGCGATACAGCGCCAAACGCAAGTCTTCGTCAATTAGCGGAGCTGGCGCAATTTCGACTACTTTCTGGTTTCGACGCTGAATCGAGCAGTCACGCTCGAACAGGTGAACAATGTTGCCCGAGTTGTCGGCCAGAATCTGAACCTCGATGTGACGTGGGCGCAGAACCGCTTGTTCCAAGAAGACTCGTGGATCGCCGAATGCGCTCTCGGCCTCTCGCGAAGCTTCCACTAGCGCTGCACGCAGGTCATCCTTGTTCGCTACGCGACGCATGCCACGACCGCCGCCGCCAGCAACGGCCTTTACGAAAATAGGAAAACCAATAGCGTCTGCCTGATCCAAAAGTTCATCGACATTGGCCGATGATGGAGTCGACTTTAGAACCGGAACGCCTGCCGCAATTGCAGCATCCTTCGCGGTTACCTTGTTACCGGCCATCTCAAGCACGTTCGAGGTCGGGCCAATGAAAGTGATGCCGGCTTCGGCTGCAGCCTTGGCTAGTTCTGGATTCTCAGATAAAAAGCCATAGCCCGGGTAAATGGCATCTGCGCCAGATTCTTTGGCAACACGGATGATTTCGGCTACGTCAAGATAGGCGCGAACCGGATGGCCGACCTGGCCAATCTGGTAGGCCTCATCGGCCTTGAGTCGGTGGGTTGAATTACGGTCTTCAAAGGGAAAAACCGCCACAGTCTTGGCCCCGAGTTCGTAGGCGGCACGGAAGGCGCGAACGGCGATTTCGCCGCGGTTTGCCACCAGAATCTTCTTGAACATCGGTATCCTCAGTCGGTAAAGCGAGCAGGGTTTTTGGCCCTTGAGATAAAAAGGTAGCCTATTCAGGTGCATGTTCTAAGCGTGAGCTCCCTAAAGGGAGGCGTCGGCAAGACCACGGTAGCCCTTGGTTTAGCTTCGGCTGCCTTCGCTCGCGGGCTTAGAACTCTTGTGGTCGATCTTGACCCGCAGTGCGACGCAACCACCGGATTAGGCGCCGTAGGGGAATTTGAAACCAACGTTGCTTCGGTTCTCAAGAACCCCAAACACGACGTTGTGTCTAAAGCAATCGTATCTTCTGCCTGGGGAAAAGGCGCCTCCGGATTTGTCGACGTCATGGCCGGCAGCCCTCGCAGCCTGCACTTCGACACCCCTCACCCAACAATTCGTCAGACCTGGATGCTCGAAGAAGCGCTGCATCGTGTCGAGAAGAACTACGACCTGGTCATAATCGACACCCCGCCTTCGATCAACGCCTTAACCCGAATGGCCTGGGTGGCCAGTGACCGAGTCCTGATCGTCACCGAGCCGAGCATCTTCTCGGTGGTCGCAGCAGACCGCGCCATTCGTGCAATCGATGAAATCCGCGAAGCCGTAACCAAGCGGGTTCGACCATTCGGTGTCGTAGTCAACCGATATCGGCCAGCCTCAAAAGAGCAAGACTTCAGAGTGCAAGAACTCGACACCATGTTCCAGAGTCTGCTTTACCCCGATTTTCTAGAGGAACGCTCGCATCTCCAGCAAACACAGGGAGCCGCTCGCCCAATCCACAACTGGCCAGGCGAAGCAGCTGCAGAGGTCGCCTCATTCTTCACTCGTTTACTGAATGCAGTACTTGAAGCATTGGCCGAGAGCCCCGTTGAAGACAAGCCGAAATCGAAACCTGAAAAGAAATCATTCTGGAAGCGCCACCGCCGAGGTAAAAAAGGCCCAGAGAAGGTTTCGATTGAACAAGCCTTTGAACAATTGGGTGAGCCCATAGCAACCGATGATGAATCGCTCGCTACGAAAGATCACTTTGTTTCGATTGAGCCAATCGGAACCAGCGAGATCGTTGAAGTGGTTGAGCCACCTACCATCACTGGTGGTTGGAATTTCGCTCTCGAATTCGAAAAACCAGAAAATGAAAAAACCGAACTCGATTCAAAGAGTTCGGATGAAGGTCTAGCTAACTAGCTAGCCAGCGTTGCGCTTTGCGCGACGAGCCGAAAGCTCATCAAGCTCATCGATACGGGTTGCCTGAATGTGAACCAGCTCGGCTTCAACTTCACGTAAGACTCGACCAACCGCAATTCCAAAAACGCCCTGACCACGGCCAAGCAAGTCGATGACTTCGTCCTCGGTGGTGCACATGTAAACACGAGCTCCGTCTGACATAAGGGTTATGCGAGCCAAATCATTGATGCCCTCGCGGCGAAGCTGCTCAACGGCGACACGAATCTGCTGAAGTGAGATACCTGCCTCGAGAAGTCGCTTGACCAACTTGAGAACCAGGATGTCGCGGAATGCATAAAGACGCTGAGAACCCGATCCGGTGGCTGAGCGAACGCTTGGCTGAACTAGTCCAGTTCGGTCCCAGTAGTCGAGCTGGCGATAAGAAATATCGGATGCCTTGGCTGCGGCGATTCCCTTGAAGCCCATGCGCGGGTCGACGACCTCGTTTGGATCAGAGAAAAGGGTGTCGCGGAGGTAGTCCTGATCAGGAGTACGCGAATCAGTCGGGTGGTCCATCTCAGCCTCCTTAAGGTTCAACCACAGGTTTAAGTGCTAGAGCCATTGTTCCCTGTCGAGGGTTTAATCCGCTGTTAATTTTTACCTTCGGCGTGTCGCGAAGGAAGCGCTTGCCTAGCTCTCGAGCTTGACGATGGCCGTACGAACCAATGCTTCGTGGATATTCGCGAAGTGGTCCTGCATTTCGTGAGCGTAATGAGCCGCTCGCGAAGGGCTTGCGGCTTCCTTCTTGGCCAAAACCGGAGCGACTACGCCTTCGATTATGCCGATCGAACGTTCTGCCGAAGTCTTGATTCCGCGTAGATGACGGGGCGTCAAACCAAAACCATCTTTAAGGCGAACTACCGAGCGCGCGATTTCAAGCGCGCTGACATCAAAAGGCTCCGCGGTAAGTAACCCAACCTCTTGAGATTCAGCGATGAGAGCATCCGTGATGCCCGTCTCGGAAATCAATTCAATGCGGCTGACCTTCTTGGTCTTAGCGATCCGTCCAGCCTTAGGCTTGCCCGCCTCGCCAGGCAACTGAGGTGAACGACCCGCGTCGAGGTCTTCGAGCAACTGAGCGATCACTTTGAGCGGCAAGAAACGGGTCTGCTGCCAATCGAGGATCAGGCGAAGTCTTTGAACATCGCTCTCCTCAAAAATGCGGTAGCCGGCGTCAGTGCGCTGAGGCGTAATCAGGCCGTTCTCTTCAAGGAAACGAAGCTTCGACTGCGAAAGGCCAGGAAATTCTGGAATCAATACATCGAGCACTTGACCGATGGTGAGCATCTTGGCACTGCGTGCCTTGTGAATCGGAGTTGGGTTAGCCACTTAGTTTTCCAAATCCGCACGAGACGCAAAAAATGTGAATTTATATTTGCCGATTTGCACTTCAGCGCCATCATCGAGGAGAGCCGAGTCAATTCGGACTCCATCAAAGTAGGTTCCGTTTAGCGAAGCTAGATCGTTAACCATGAATTTGTTACCGTTGCGGCGAAATTCTGCGTGACGACGCGACACAGTTACATCATCAAGAAATATGTCAGCATTCGGGTGTCGACCGACGGTCGTTACGTCCTGGTCTAGCAGGAATCGGGCGCCTTCATTCGGACCACGCTGAACAATCAACAAAGCACTTGCCGAAGGCAATGCCTCGATGGCGCTGCGCTCTTCGCCATTTAGTCCGGTTTCGTCAGGCGCGAGAAAGTCGTCGTTGAACCGCTGGGTGGAACCGATGTCCCCCATTTGTTCGTCGTCGATAAATTCTTCGTACATTCCCAAACCTCAGTTGCCTACTCTAGCCCAGTTTTCTAGGGTGAATTTTCACGAGCTGGAACACCTGGCGAAGGTAAATCACGCCTGACCACCAATACAAAAATCCGCCCCAAATCGCGAACGCCCAGGCCGCTGGCAGAATCCAGTTTTGAAATTGTGGCAACGCATGCCCAATCAAAAGCAGCGGGAATGCATACAGCAAGGCGAACGTACCAGCCTTACCTAAACGGTGAACCGGCAAAGGACCGAAGCCACGCGAAGCTAAAAGCGGATAGGCCAAACCCAAAACCAAATCGCGAGCGACAAGTCCAACCCCAAGCATCCATGGAACCGAGCCGACAATGGAGAGGCCGATGATGGCAGCCAGAATGTAAAGTCGATCGGCTGCGGGATCTAGCAATTGGCCAAGTCGGGTCACTTGATTGAGACGTCTGGCGAAGTAGCCGTCAAGGTAATCGGTGATGCTAGCTACGGCCATCACCAAAATCGCCCAAGCGTCGAGCTGCAAGAGAATCATTACAAAGAACACCGGAACCAGAAGCAAGCGCAGCATGCTGAGCAGATTCGGCAAAGTGCGCAGTTGTTGCCAGATAGTCACGCTTACTCCTTTCTCTTCGTCGGGCTAACCGGATTTGAACCGGCGACCCCTTGTCCCCCAGACAAGTGCGCTACCAAGCTGCGCTATAGCCCGAAACCTAAATGCTAACGCTTACGCTTCTCTCGAATACGCATCGAAATTTCAATCGGTGAGCCCTCGAAACCATAGGTCTCACGCAGGCGACGTTGAATGAAACGTCGATAGCCAGGATCCAAGAACCCGGTCGTGAACAACACGAATTTTGGTGGACGCGAAGACACCTGAGTCGCAAACAAGATACGCGGTTGCTTTCCGCCGCGAACCGGGTGCGGGTTCTCCATGGTCAACTCCTGAACAAAGGCGTTCAGCTTGCCCGTAGGAATTCGCGTATCCCAGCCGTCGAGCGACACTTCTAGCGCTGGGACCAACTTCTCGAGATGACGACCTGTCTTAGCCGAAATATTGACTCGCGGTGCCCAACTGACGTGGTCTAGGTCCTGTTCGATTTCACGTTCCAAGTAGCGACGACGCTCATCGTCAAGCTCATCCCATTTGTTAAATGCAAGAACGAGCGCACGACCAGATTCGAGGGCCATATCAACTATGCGAATGTCCGCTTCGCTAATTGGCGAGGTGACATCGAATAGAACCACCGCAACCTCCGCGCGTTCAAGAGCCGCAGCGGTTCGTAGACTCGCGTAGAAGTCAGCACCCTCGGTTAGGTGCACACGTCGGCGGATACCCGCAGTATCAATGAATCGCCAGATGCGGCCGCCTAGTTCAATCTGCTCATCAATCGGATCGCGAGTGGTTCCAGCCAACTCATTTACTACGACTCGTTCGGCACCAGCTGCCTTGTTGAGCAGCGAAGACTTTCCGACATTTGGACGACCAATCAGGGCCACGCGTCTAGGGCCGCCAAACTCCTGCTTGGCTACAGCCGACTCAGTCGGCAAGACTTTCATCGCCGCATCGAGCATGTCGGCAACTCCACGGCCGTGAACTGCCGAAACTGGCATCGGCTCGCCTAGGCCAAGCGACCAAAGTGCAGCAGCCTCGGGCTCTTGCTTCAAGTCATCGATCTTGTTGGCCACAAGGATGACCGGCTTACCGCTCTTGCGAAGTAGCGGTACGACTCGCTCATCGCTCGATGTCGCGCCCACCATCGCATCAACCACGAATAAAACGGCGTCGGCGAGCTCGATTGCAACTTCAGCTTGAATGGCAACTGCCTTATCGATGCCCTTGGCATCTGGCTCCCAGCCTCCCGTGTCGACCAGCGTGAACTTTCGATCATTCCATTCAGCTTTGTAAGAAACTCGGTCGCGGGTCACACCCGGCTTGTCTTCAACCACTGCCTCGCGTCGGCCAAGGATTCGGTTCACCAATGCAGACTTGCCAACGTTTGGTCGCCCGACAATTGCCAATACCGGCAATGCAGGAAGGTAGGCAGGTTCTGAATCGAAACCCAGCTCTGCGGCAAGTGCATCGAGGTCTTCCTGTTCCAAGTCGTAATCTCCAAGGCCTTGGCGCAGGGCATCGAGGCGGGCCGCTTCTTCAACCTCTCCGATCTCGCTCAAGCGATTCAAGAAACTTGGGTCGACATTCTCGTCGTATTCGAAATCGTCGTTTTGACTCACTTGGCATCCTTCAGGTCATTTTGAATAAGCTCTTCGAGCGCTTCGACGGTGTCGTCAAAATCTAGATTGGTCGAGTCAACCAGCGCGACTCCCGGTGCAGCAGTCATAAAGTCGACCACTTTTGAGTCCTTGGCATCACGTTCAGACACCGATGAAGCGACATCATCCGTTTCAAGGTCAATCTGCTTAGCACGGCGCTGCATGCGTACCTGCTCCGAAGCGGTCAACAATATTCTGGAATGCGCCTCTGGGTAAACCACAGTGGTAATGTCGCGACCTTCGATGATGATGCCTGGCGCATTGCAGTCTTCTGCGATCTGGTGAGTCAAACGCTTCATGAACGAACGAACGTTTTGATTTTGCGCAACAGCCGAAACAGACTCTGAAATCAAATTGGTTCGAATCGCCTCAGTAACGTCTTGATTTCCTACTCGCACCCAAAAGTCATCGGCATCGGTTGAGATTTCGTACTTGAATTCGGCTTCGAGGTTCGGAGAGTCGAGAGTTGCTACAGGCAAACCATTTAGGACCGCCCACGCGAGTGCACGGTATGCGGCGCCGGTATCCAAATACGCGAAGCCAAAAGTTCGAGCGAGCTCCTTGGCAACACTTGATTTGCCAGAACCAGCCGGTCCGTCAATGGCAACGATGAGATGAGACATTAGCCGACCAACCGCCAGCCATTACCGGTGAGCAGAGTCACCAAGGATGACTCAACCGCAGGCATCACCGAAACTTCGACTAGACCCACCTGACTAGATGGCGAGTGTTCCAGCTTGAATTCTTCGAGGTTGATCTGGGCTTGACCGATTTCATTGAATAGCCTGGCCAGCTCACCAGGTTTGTCGTCGATCATGACCGTAACCACCGCATAGGCAGTCGCCTTGGTTCCGTGCTTGCCTGGTAGCCGCGAAACTCCTAGGTTTCCGCGTTCAAGCGCTTCGGAAATACGGGCCAGAGAGCCCGGCGTTCCTAGGTTTTCCAGTGCCTGAATCACCGAATCGAGATCTCGAGAAAGGTGCTTCAGTGATTGGCTTACCAGGTCTGCGTTGGCTGCCAAAATTTGCACCCAAAGCTTCGGATCGCTTGCAGCAATCCGGATGGTATCGCGGATGCCTTGCCCTGCCAAAGCCACATCGTCTTGAGGTGCATCGATGAGTTGAGCTGCAGTCAGGCTGGCGACTATTTGCGGCAGGTGTGAGACGAGAGCAACTGCCCTGTCATGCTCATCTGCTGCAACTTCAATGATGGCCGCGCCAAGGTCGAGAGCCAGATCTTGGACTGCCTTAATCGAATCGGCGGTTGACGACGAGGTCGGAGAAATTACCCAGGTTCTGCCGATAAACAAATCGGCTCGGCCCGACGCGGCACCACCGCGTTCACGACCAGCCATTGGGTGCGAACCAACGTAGCGGCTCAAGTCCTCCCCGGTTTTGGTAAGCGCATCGAGTATTGCGGTTTTAACACTCGCGACATCCGTGACTATTGCATTCGGAAAGGCGCGAAGCTCTCTGGCAACCAACTCGGCCGTTACATCTGGAGGAACGCAGACAACAATCAAATCTGGTCTGTCTGCATCAAGCGCTGCACGCCCTGCGCCATAGTCAATAGCGAGGGACTGTGCAGCAGGAGACGCGTCGCTGAGAATCACATCGACACCGATTTTGCGGAGTGCAAGGCCAATACTCGTGCCGAGCAGCCCGGTACCAACTACGCGTATGCTGCCCGAAGTTCTTGCGCTCACTGCGCCAGGTCCAACCGTAGAGCCGCAGCGCCACGAAGGTAAACATGCTGAATCTGGTCGCGCGCAAGGTCAGTCTCGGCAGTGATCATCACACGAATTACGCGCGGCATGGCCCCCTGAACATTCATCTCGACAAAACACATCAGTGGAACATCGCCGAGGCCAAGTTCTCGAGCCGCAAGTGCCGGAAATTCGCTGGTCACATCTGGGGTCGCTGTGAACAAGATCGAGATGAGATTTGCAGTGTCTAAGTTATTGACGTGCAAAATCTTCGAAAGCAGCTCAGCCGTTGATTTGAGCAGGTGCTGGCGCTCGTCGGAGTCGAGTTGAATCGCTCCTCGAATGGCTCGAATCGCCATGGCTTACCGCCTCTTGCTGGTTTGTGGTCTTCCTGGGCGGCTAGATTTGCCGCCTTCGGCCGCCTTAAGCAGCGAACCGACCTCAAGTTTACTAAGTTCACGTACTCGACCAACAGGCAGAGGCCCGAGATGAAGTGGGCCGAATTGCTTACGAACTAGACCTAAGACTGGGTGGCCAAGGTGTTCGAACATTCGGCGAACGATGCGATTGCGCCCTGAATGCAAAACCACTTCAACTAGCGACTCGTTCTGGCCCACCTGAATGATGTTGGCCTTATCCGCCTTGATGAAACCATCTTCAAGTTCAAATCCACTCAACAACTTGTGCACGAGGCTTGGGTCGACCGAACCCTCTACCTTGGCAACATAGGTCTTGGTTACTCCGAATTTGGGGTGAGCCAGCTTGTGCGCCAGTTCACCATCGTTGGTCATAATGATCAGCCCGCTGGTTTCGGCATCGAGCCGACCCACATTGAACACTCTGTCGTATCCAACCACGAACTGGCTCAGGTCGGGGCGACCATTTTCATCTGCCATCGAGCTAACGACCCCGGCCGGCTTGTTGAGCAAAAGGTAAACCCTGGAGACATCTAGCTGAATCGGGGTTCCATTGACCTTGACCTTGTCTACTGCTGGGTCGATTCGGGTACCAAGTTCAGTCACTTGCTTGCCGTTCACGACAACGCGACCTTCAGCGATCAGTTGCTCGCAGACACGGCGAGAGGCAACTCCAGCGGCAGCCAGTACCTTTTGAAGGCGCACGCCTTCTGTTGATTCGCTACTGTTCGACATCGAAGTTGCTGTTATCAGGTAGGTATGGACTAATCAGCGGAAGCTCTTCGAGTGAATTGATTCCAAGCAGCTCCAGCATTAGTGGCGTAGTGCCGTAGTTGATGGCGCCGGTTTCGCCATCGGTGAAAAGCTCGGTAATTAGACCCCTGCTGAGAAGCGTCTTCACGACAGAGTCAACGTTCACAGCACGAATCGACGCTACCTGGCCACGCGAAACCGGTTGACGGTAAGCAATAACTGCCAAAGTTTCGAGTGCGGCTTGCGAAAGCTTCGTCGGGTTTTCGTTGGCCATGAACATACGAACCGCCCAATCGAAGTCGCGGCGAACATAAATGCGCCAGCCGCCACCTATTTCACGAAGTTCAAATCCACGGATGCGCGTTCCAGTCTCACCGTCATACTCACTGCGCAGTGACTCGACTGCCTCGCGAATTTCGCCTACTGGTCGCTCGAGCGCAGCCGCCATGGCCAAGACAGAAACCGGAGTGTCGGTCATCATCAGCACGGCCTCAACTGCAGCGCGAAGGTCGTCTTCGGTCAACTGAGGGACTGGTGTTTGATCCTCTGCTTGAGTTTCGACGTTGTTCGTCAACTGTTCGATCTCAGATTCGCTAATCAAACCATCTGTCGGTTCGAGTGATTCGTTACTCATAGTCAGCTCCTAGTGCCGCAAGTTCTTCATCGTCAAATTTGCCTCCGAGCCACGAGATGTTCAGATCGCTCAGCGGGGTGTCCTGCTCAAAGCTGATGGCCGAAAGCCTGTAGAGCTCAAGCACGGCGAGGAATCTAGCCACAACAACCGAGCGATCGCTAACCGCAGCAATAACTTCTCTAAAGGTGAGTTTTGGCTTTGCGCGAAGCATTCCAATGATTTCGGCCGCCTGCTCCCTGATGCTTACGCGAGGCGCATGCAAGTGGCTCGTTCCCACACCAGGAATTACGCGCGGAGTCAGAACTTCTTCGGCGAGCTTTGCGAATTCGGCAATCGCCATAGTCCAGATGAGCTCTGGCTTCTGCTCCCTGAATCGATCTTCGACTCGAACCTCGCGAGCGGTTCTGCCAGCCTCAGCAGTGAATTGGTTTGCAAACCAGATCGAGACATCCTTGAATGCTCGGTACTGAAGCAGCTTGGCGAACAGGAGGTCACGAGCTTCGAGTAGCGCCACATCTTCAGGGTCAACGAGTTCGCCCTTTGGTAGTAAGCCGGCAATCTTCAAATCGAGCAAAGTGGCGGCAACTACAAGAAACTCGCTGGCCTGTTCAAGTTCGTCTGGCCCATTTAGGGTGGCCACGTAGGCAATGAATTCTGCGGTTACCTTGCTAAGCGAAACTTCGGTGATGTCGAGTTCGTGCTTGCTAATCAGGTTTAACAGCAGATCGAATGGGCCATCAAAATTGCCAATACTTAGCGAAAAACCTGATGAACCATTACCCTCTTCGAATTCAGGTTTATGCAGAGCAGCCACGAGCAATCAATTCTCGAGCAACCGCACGGTAGCTCTCGGCTGCCTCTGAATTCGGTTCGTATTCGGTGATTGGCTTCTGCGCCGCCGTTGCGTACTTGAATTTAACAGTGCGGTTTACCTGCGTTTTGAAGACCTTGTCACCAAAGTGCTCGTACAAGCTAGCTAGCACCTCGCGGGAGTGCGAGGTGCGTTCGTTCATAGTGATGATGATTCCGTCTAGCTTGAGCACTGGATTCAAGCGCTCTTGCACCTTGTGCACTAGGTTTGCCAGCAACAGCGCGACACCTCGAAGTGCAAAGAAGTCAGCTGCCATAGGAATCACAACACCGTCAGCGGCGGTAAGCGCATTCACGGTCAAGATACCCAGCGATGGCTGGCAGTCGATGATGATCACGTCGTAGCTGTCGCGAACTTTTCTCAAAACGTTTGCAAGGATGTGCTCTCTGGCCACCTCGGTCACGAATTCGATTTCGGCTGCTGAAAGATCGATGTTGGCGGGCATCAAGTCGAGGTTCTTCACTTCGGTAGCCACGATGACATCCTTGGCGTCGACTTGGCCCTTCATAGCCTCGTAAATGGTGGCGATGTCGCCAGGCTTTGCATCGACGCCAAAGTGTGCAGTTAGTGCGCCCTGAGGGTCTAAGTCGACTACGAGCACCTTGCGCCCGTACCCTGCCAAAGCGGCGGCAACATTGACGGCTGTGGTGGTCTTACCCACTCCACCTTTTTGATTTGACATGGCGATGATGCGTGCCGGGCCGTGGCTGGTTAGCTTCTTTGGAACGGGAAACCGGGTGTCGGTCTCTACCTTTTTGGCTGCCACTTGGTTCCTCCCGGATTAAGTCAGTACTAGCCTACCGAAGGGTTCAACAGCCAAAAACTGCGCTGAACCTCTGTAGTTTCGGGCTTTCTAGCCTCTCGACCTGGCTCTTGGATGTGCCGTCTGATAGACCTCTCGCAACTGGTCGACAGTCACCAGAGTGTAAATCTGAGTGGTCGTGACCGAGGCGTGCCCCAACAGCTCCTGCACCACGCGAACATCTGCGCCGCCTTCTAGCAAATGGGTCGCAAAAGAGTGGCGCAGGGTGTGTGGCGAAATTGAATTCGAAAGGCCGGACCTTTCAGCCGCATCCGTGATCACTTGCCAAGCAGTCTGCCGACTCATTCGTCCGCCACGTTGATTTAGAAACAGGGCCGGAGTGCCCTTACCGGCCGTGGCGAGGGCTGGACGGGTTCGCGTCAAATAGGCATCGAGAGCGGTTCGAGCATAACTACCAACTGGTACCACACGTTCTTTGGACCCTTTTCCGAATAAGCGAATCAAGCTGGCGTCGACCAAGTCGTCGAGGTCGAGATTCACAATTTCACTGACTCGACCACCAGTGGCATAAAGCAATTCGAGCAGTGCGCGATCACGAAGTCGGATGGCATCGTCTACCCCGGCGTCGCCGGCCATTGGCCCGGCCGCGTCGAGTAACAACTCAACCTGTTGAATTGTGATCGCTTTAGGTAGCCGCCTCGGGGCCTTGGGCGGCTTGACCTTGGTTGCAACATCGAGCTCGACCAAGTTCTCAAGTAATAGAAACTTGTGCAGGCCCCGAACCGCCGCCAGCATGCGAGCCACCGAGGTCGCCGCCATACCTTTTCGTCCGGTGAGTGACTGCGCGTATTCAGAAACAAGTAGTTCAGTGATGTCCGTGATCTGGGTAATTCCCTTTTCATCAAGAAACGCTTGGTAACTTGCCAGGTCGCGTCGATATGCTGCCACGGTGTTTTTGGCTACGCCACGTTCGATGGTCAAGTGACGTAAGTATTTGTCAATCGACTTAGCGATCAATTTCGAGATTTTCCGAGGGCAAGTGCCATGATGCCGATTACTGCGCTTGGGCTCTTAATTTCACTCGTAAGCGTCGAGTCAAGTGCCTGCGCAAAGTCAATCCATTCAACTACGAGCTCTCGTTCCTCGCCTTCTGCTTCTGGCCTGCCTACCTCAATCAAATTCGTCGCGTGAAAAATGCGGATCAGCTCATCATTGCCGCCGGGAGTTGTATAGAAATCAATTAGCGGCTCAAGCGTTCCGGCCGCAAAACCTGTTTCTTCTAGCAATTCACGGCGCGCTGCATCTTCGGCAAGCTCCCCAGGAACGTCGGTCAACCCAGCCGGAATCTCCCAAAGCATTTTTCGAACCGGATGCCGATACTGACGGATCATCAAGATTCGGTTGTCGACGTCGGTCGCCACAACAGCGACTGCACCTGGGTGAGCGACAAATTCGCGAGTAAGGCGCTGTCCCGCGAAATCAAAACTTTCGCTACGCACATCCCAGATTTTGCCTTTGAAAACTATCGAAGAGTCGACGTTTTCAACTACAAAGTCTTGGTCTTTAGGCACCCTGAGCCTCAAAGAGCTTGGCCTCAGCCTGACGCGTAAGCGCCGCCTGCACCAATCCCTTGAACAGTGGGTGCGCCTTGGTCGGACGCGAAAGGAACTCTGGGTGAGCCTGAGTCGCCACGTAATACGGGTGAGTCTCGCGAGGTAGCTCCACGTACTCAACCAAATGCCCGTCAGGCGAAGTTCCCGAGAACATGAGGCCAGCGGCCGAGATCTGGTCACGGTACTTGTTGTTTACTTCGTAGCGGTGACGGTGACGTTCGAATGAAGTTTCGGCTTCATAAACCGACGCCACGATTGAGCCTGGCTGCAGCTTTGCTTCATACAGGCCTAGGCGCATGGTTCCACCCATGTCCCCTGCAGCCAAGATGTCTACCTGCTCGGCCATAGTGGCGATGACTGGATACTTGGCATCTGGTTCAAATTCAGTCGAGGATGCCCCGTCGAGTCCAACCACGTTGCGCGAATACTCGATGACCATGCACTGCAAGCCAAGGCATAGGCCGAGAGTTGGAATCTTGTGTTCGCGAGCGTATTTGAGCGCGCCAAGTTTGCCCTCAATGCCGCGAACGCCAAAACCTCCAGGAATACAAATTGCGTCAACGTCAGAAAGCTGTGCATCTGCACCAGCCTCCGTCTCACAGAGATCCGAAGCAACCCACTTGATGTGAACTTTTGTCTGATGCGCAAAGCCACCAGCGCGCAGCGCCTCGGTAACCGAAAGGTATGCATCAGGTAGGTCAATGTACTTACCAACTAAGGCGATCTTTACATCGTGCTTCGGTTCGTGAACGGCATTCAGCACTGGCTGCCAACGCGACCAATCAACTTCGCCAGCATCGAGACCGAGCTTGTTGATGATGTAGCTGTCCAGACCTTCGTTGTTCAAGACGCGAGGGATGTCGTAAATACTCGCCGCGTCGGCTGCGTTCACAACCGCTGCAACATCGATGTCGCACATCAAGGCAATCTTGTTCTTGATTGAAGCAGGCAGTTCGCGATCCGAGCGGCAAACGACTGCATCTGGCTGAATACCGATTGAGCGCAAGGTTGCAACAGAGTGCTGAGTTGGCTTGGTCTTGAGTTCACCCGAAGGGCCGAGGTATGGCACAAGCGAGACATGAACATAGAACACGTTGTCGCGACCGACCTCGTGACGAACCTGACGCGCTGCCTCGAGGAACGGCTGTGATTCAATGTCACCGACAGTGCCACCAATCTCGGTGATGATAACGTCTGGTGCCGGCGACTCGTGAGCCTGAAGTCTCATTCGACGCTTAATCTCATCCGTGATGTGAGGAATTACCTGAACGGTTTCACCTAGATACTCGCCACGACGCTCGCGCTGAATCACAGTCGAATAGATCTGACCGGTGGTCACGTTGGCAGACTGCGCCAGATTGATGTCCAAGAAACGCTCGTAGTGCCCAATGTCTAGATCGGTCTCCGCACCGTCGTTTGTGACGAATACTTCGCCGTGCTGGAACGGGTTCATCGTTCCTGGGTCAACATTTAGATATGGGTCGAGCTTCTGCATAACCACTGAAAGGCCGCGGGCTCGAAGGAGATTTCCAAGGCTAGAAGCAGTAAGGCCCTTACCAAGCGAGGATGCGACACCCCCGGTGACGAAAATGTGTCTTGTCTTTGAGGTATCCATTGCTGCTGCCATGGAACTTCAGTTTACTAGTCGCCGGAGCCCTGTTTTGCCAGCGACATGAGTTCAGCGGCATTGGCCCTGGCGCTCGAAGACTCGGCAAGGCCCGAAAGCATGCGAGCCAGTTCGATCTCGCGCTCTTCGGTGCCGAGGAGCTGCACATCAGATTCGGTAACGCTGGCATCCGCTGCCTTTGTGACCTTGAGGTGCGAGTCGGCAAACGCAGCCACCTGGGCGAGGTGGGTAACCACAATCACCTGAGCCTGCTTTGCTAGGCGAGCCAAGCGCCTTCCAACCTCGATTGCGGTGGCACCACCGATACCAGCATCGACCTCGTCGAATACAAAGGTAGGTACTGCACTGCCCTTGGCTAACACCACTTCGAGCGACAACATGATTCGTGAAAGTTCGCCGCCACTGGCTCCCTTGCCCACCGGCCTTGGTTCGGCTCCCGGGTAGCTCGATAGCAGCATCGAAACCTGGTCTTGGCCATGCGGCCCAAGTTCTTCGGTACGAACCACAGTCACGACCAAAGTTGCATCCTTCATGGCGAGTTGCTGCAACTCCGCCGTCACTTCGGCGGTCAATTGCGAGGCCGCGTCGGAACGCCTCACAGAAATCTCATCGGCAAGCTGCTTGGCTGCGGCCAGCTCAGTTGCAATTTCTAACTTCAAAGCATCGGTGCGATCGGTCGAGTCATCGAGCTCAAGCAAACGACGGCTCGAGTCTTGCTGCCAGGCGAATACCTCGTCGAGAGTAGGCCCATATTTGCGAGTCAGGCTCAGCAGTTGCGCCTTGCGCGACTGAGCAGCCTCAAGACTAATTTCCTCGTCGCCCTCTAGTCGAGCCAAATAACTACTTAGTTCGCCAGATAAGTCACGGATGTCGTACAACGCTTGACCAAGCTTCTCGGCAATCGGTTCGAGCAGTGCATCCTTGTTTTGCTCTGACTCTATGGCGCGGCGTGCTCGATCGAGTAGCCCAAGAACATCTTCGCTGTCTGAATCAGAGCTCAGCGCCTCATGCGCCAGTGCCGCCGCCATTCGCAGCGATTCGGTGTTCTCAAGTCTCGAGATTGACGCATCAAGCTCGAGGTCTTCACCAGGCTTTGGATCGATCTCATCGAACTTAGCTAGTTCAATCTTGAGCGACTCGACCTCGATTGCGGAGTTTTTGCGATTAGCCTCAAGGCGATCCAGAGTGGCCTGAGCGGCGCGCCAGGCTTCGAAATGTTTTCTGTATTCGATCAACAGCAGGCCCAGTTGGCCAAATTGGTCGAGCGCCTCTCGTTGCGCTGCTTGAGACTTGAGTCGAATCTGGTCACTCTGACCATGCACTACGACGAGTTGATTGCCAATTTCTGCGAGTGCACTGGCTGGAGCCGAAACCCCACCGATTGAGGCACGTGATTTTTCGCTGGAAACTGAACGATTGACCAGCAATTCACCAGCTTCGAGTTCGCCCCCTAGGTCGGCGACTCGCTCAATGACGCTTGGTAGATCTGTTTGCAAGACACCTTCGACAAGCAATTGATTCGCGCCTGCGCGCACCATTGAGGCATCGGAGCGCTCGCCCATCAGAAGTCCCAAGGCGGTCAAAACCATAGTCTTGCCGGCACCAGTTTCGCCGGTGAGAACGTTTAGACCCGGCCCAAAGTTCAGCGAAGCGTGTCGGATTACCCCAAGATCACGGATAGAAATTTCGCGAATCATGAATTGATTGGGCCGCGCCAGCCATCGACAGGAAGCCCGAACTTCTTTACCAATCGGTCAGTAAATGGGTTCTGGTGAAGTCGAGCCAGACGCACTGGGGTTGTCGATTTGGTTACTTCTACACGAGAACCTGGGGCGAGTTCGGTGCTGCGTCGGCCATCGCACCAGAGCACACCGTGGCCGGCACTGCGCTGCAAGACTTCGACGGCAAGCATCGAATCTGGGTTAATCACTAATGGACGCGAGAAAAGTGCGTGAGCGCTCAGTGGCACAAGTAGCAAAGCATCGACCGATGGCCAAACAACTGGCCCACCGGCCGAGAACGCGTACGCGGTGGAACCGGTTGGCGTCGCCATTACCACTCCATCGCACCCAAAACTAGATAGTGGACGGTGATCCACCTCGACAACAACTTCGAGCATGCGCTCTCGCGCGCTCTTCTCGACAGTGGCTTCGTTTAGAGCCCAGGTCCGATAGACAACTTCGTTGCCAACCTTGACGACCACGTCGAGCGCCAGACGCTCTTTCACTAGGTAGTCGTTCTTGGCGATTCGAGCCACTGCGTCACGCAAACCGTCACGTTCGCTTTCAGCCAAGAAACCCACGTGACCCAAGTTGATGCCAACCAAAGCGGTTTGCGACTCGCGCACCAACTCAGCCGCACGAAGAATCGTGCCATCTCCACCAAGCACCATGGCAAGCTCAAGATCTGCAACCTGGCAGTCCGCACCCAGTTCAAGCACGGCATTCACGGCAGCCAAGTGGGCCGGAGAATTCGCACTCCCGCGCAAATCCGCCAATTCAGAAGCGGTCATCACGGGAGCAATCCCAGCAGCCACCAATAGCTCGCAGGTCTCAAGGGCAGCCGCTACCGCTTCATCGCGCCCAGTGTGCGCAACGATGAGGATCTTGCGACTCACTTGCCCTCCCTGGCGATAGCTTCAATCTCGTCTGTCCATTTTGACGCATTTCGCTCCTGCGCGGAACTAATCCACAGGAGGTACTCGATGTTTCCGTGTGTGCCCGGCAACTCTGACTTGACCAGCCCACGGATACCAAACCCCAAGGATGTCGCACAATCGACTACCTGGGTGATTGCCGAAGCTCTCAGCCTGTGGTCGTTCACAATGCCGGTCGCGTTGAGCGAGTCTTTGCCAACCTCAAACTGAGGCTTGATCAGCAACACCATATCGGCTTTGGGGGCAACACTGGCAAGAGCTGGAAGCACCAGCGTGAGTGAAATAAACGAGACATCGGCTACGACGACGTTGAAGGACTCTTCATCATATTTTCGACGGGTCCTGGCGCTTAGAGTCTCGAGCGTCATTTCGCGAGCGTTTACACCTTCTAGGCATATCACTCGAGGGTTCTGTCGAAGCTCCTCGACCATCTGGTCATGTCCGACATCGATCGCGACGACCTGTGCTGCGCCAGCTCGGAGCAATACATCTGTGAAACCACCGGTCGATGCCCCTACATCCAGGCAGATGCTGCCCTGAATGTCGAGTTCGGCGAACTGTTCGAGCGCCTTTGCTAATTTGTGCCCAGCTCGAGAAACATACTCGACGGCATCAAGCACAATCAATTTGGCCTCAGGCTCAATTAACTGTGATGACTTCTTTACTTCTTTACCGTTAACGAGAACTCGCTTGGCTTCAATAAGGCTGGAAGCATGGTTTCGAGAGCGTGCAAGCCCACGCTCCACCAGCGCAAGATCGGCGCGCAATTAGTTGCCAGCGTTTAGGGTTGACTCAAGCAAATCGCGGAGCGCTGCATATGCTCCCGGCTGCTCGGCCAGCGGCAACTGCTTGATGCGCTCGATTTCTTGAGTGATTTGTTCAACTAGTTCTGACATTTTTATCCTTGTCCCAAGCCTATTCGTAGAGTGCTGCTTCGACTTCGAGCGCGTGAATTGCCACCGGAGCCGAGTAAATTACTGCCGCTGCTGCCTTCAATGCATCAAGCGAACGCGGATCGCCGTGAGTGACCATGACCTTATTACCCAGCAGTTCAACTTCGACACCGCCGCATGCAAAGCCGCGCTTTATCTCTTTCGGGGCCACATATGGCTTCAATAAGTCGGCCATAGTGCCGATGATGAATTTGGGGCGTTCGACTGGAATCGCCCCGAGGATATCTTTACGGGTGGCAACTCCAGTAAGCACAACGACAGAGTCGATGCCGGCTCGGTTAGCACCACAGATGTCGGTGTCGAGGCGATCTCCCACAAAAATCGCATTCTGTGCCTCTAGCTGGCGAATTGCCGTGTAGAAAATAGCGGGCTCCGGCTTGCCGGCAACGACAGGCATCTGCCCAACCGCCGTGTGAACAGCAGAAACCAAAGTGCCGTTTCCTGGCGCAATTCCACCTTCCCGTGGAATGGTCCAGTCAGAGTTGGTGGCTACCCACTTCGCTCCGCGCTGAATCGCGAAGGATGCCTCGGCCAAATGCGTCCACGCGACGTCTGGCGAAAATCCTTGAATCACGGCTGCCGGTTTGTCATCAGCCTTACTGACTACGACGAACCCAGCCGATTCAACTCGATCGCGCAAACCTTCGCCGCCTACAACCAAAACCCTTGCGCCTTTGGCGATCATCGATGAGAGCAGCTCCACTCCGGTTACGGCCGAGCCAATCACCTGATCGTTGCGCGTTGGAATTCCGAAGCCTATAAGCTGCTCGGCGATTGTTGACGCCTTGCGCGAAGAGTTGTTCGTTACATAGCCGACCTTGACGCCGGCGTCTTGTGCGACATTTATAACTTCGACCGCATCAACAATTGGGTTTGCGCCTTCGTAGACGACACCGTCGAGATCCGCTAGTAGCGTGTCGTAGCTCGACCAGAGCTTAGCGGCCACGCGATCCGCCGAACTTACCGCGTCCGCCGCCTTTGTTTTGACCTGAGCTGTTGTTGCCCTTGCCGGCACTCTTGCCACCGAATGTTCCAGCGCCGCCGAAAGTGTTCTTAGACTTACGAATTTCTTCTAGCGAAGGGCGCTTCTTCTCTTCGCCGTTCTCACTTGGCTTGTCGTTCATCGTTCTCCTCGTTTACCAAAACCTTTGCGACCGCTGGCCGAGCCGCCCTGTGCACGCCCGCCACCCGAACGGAAGGGTTTGCGCTCCCCGCCCTCACGCGGCGCACGACGCTCACCAGCCTCACGGAACGGCCTACGCTCACCACCATCTCGCGGAGCGCGACGCTCACCACCTTCACGGAACGGCCTGCGCTCACCACCCTCGCGCGGAGCTCGACGAGCCGGGCGTTCGCCGTTCTCATCGTTACGTTCATACTCCGATGGATCTCGTCGCACAGGAATCTGAATTTCCTCTACAACTTCGAAACCACCAGCGTCTTTCGGCGCAAACTCCTTCTCGGCGCGAAACGCCAAGTCTGCCCACTTCTTAGCCTCGGACTTACGGCCGAGCCCCTCGAGCACGTCTGAGTAGGCATAAAACAAAGCCGCCGAATAGTCATGGACCTTTGTCGGCGTCAATTCGGCAATCTCCAACTCAACCAGGGCCAGATCATCCTCGCCTTTGTCCAGGCGGGCTCCAGACAATGCGATAGCCAAGTTAACGCGCGCTTCACCCGAAATCTTGCGACGGTCCACCGCACGTCCTTCAGCTAATGCCTTATCAGGACGCCCGAGCCCACGTTCGCAATCAACGATCAGCGCAATTTGCTCGTTTGAACCTGTGATTCGACGGTGGCTCTGCAATTCACGCAGTGCGATAGCGAAATCTCCGTTGGCATAGGCAGCCGCACCGGCAAATTCATGCACCAAGCCGATTCTGCTGGCTCGTGCAACCGCCGCCATTGCATGCGCCTGAGCCAGCTCAGTGTCTTGATCGATCAACAAACTGACCATGGCCAAATGTCGAGCTACACGCTCAGCATTCTCTTCAGTCAAGGTCTTGAGCTGCACGCGAATAGGTAGAGGCAGTTCTTCTGCCGTAATCTCATCAGGGATGAGCGGAGACTTCGCCTTATTCGGATTGATTGGCTGAGCAACACGCTGCTGCCACTCTGGGCGATCCTGCTCCGAGCGAGCAGAGCGATTGCCAGCTTCTCGCTTGGGCGTAAATCGTTTCTGTTCTTCGCTCATTTAATTCTCCAAGATGAGTTTAAACAAAAATGGCCACCTCTAATGAGGTGGCCATTTTCGCAAATTAAGTCCGGCGGTGTCCTACTCTCCCACAACGTCACCATTGCAGTACCATCGGCGCAGGAGGTCTTAGCTTCCGGGTTCGGAATGTGACCGGGCGTTTCCCCTCCGCTATGGCCGCCGAAACACTATTGAGTTATGTGTCTTCGAAAAGCCAGATCGAAATCTGGATTATTCGTGGTTCCCATACCTCGGGAACCACATAGTGGACGCAAGCAAAAAGTTATCAAGTAATTGGCTTATTAGTACCGGTCAGCTCCATGGGTCTTTAGTCCCCACTTCCACATCCGGCCTATCAACGCAGTAATCTAGCTGCGAGCCTCTCGACATAAGTCATGGAATTCTCATCTTGAAGTTAGCTTCCCGCTTAGATGCTTTCAGCGGTTATCTATTCCAAACGTAGCTAATCAGCGGTGCTCCTGGCGGAACAACTGACACACCAGAGGTTTGTCCAACCCGGTCCTCTCGTACTAGGGTCAGGTCTTCTCAAAATTCCTGCGCGCGCAGAGGATAGAGACCGAACTGTCTCACGACGTTCTAAACCCAGCTCGCGTGCCGCTTTAATGGGCGAACAGCCCAACCCTTGGGACCTACTCCAG
>JBDKLV010000046.1:0-4180 GCA_039795455.1 Actinomycetota bacterium | reverse complement strand
ACCAGGCGCCTTGCTAGAACGGCAATTTCGGTCACTTTTCCTCCAAGGGCAAGGTGCCAGAAACAGAAATCGGCTGCCCGATTTTTCCACAGCCGATAAATCGCTTAGACTTAGAAGGTTGCGGGAGTGGCGAAATTGGCAGACGCACTGGATTTAGGTTCCAGCGCCGCGAGGCGTAGGGGTTCAAGTCCCCTCTCCCGCACGAACAACAAAAGGCATCTCGAAAGAGATGCCTTTTTTGTCATTCGCTTAGGGCGAGCATCCGTGTTTATAGATGAGCGACCAGGTAAGTCACTGCGTCACCGATGTTCAAGATACCGATGCCACACATGCCCGCTGTCGAGGTTGCACACTGTCCGCCCGGCTTGAACTTAGAAACGGTCTTTGAAAGCACAGTCCAAACTTCGTCGAAGGTGATGGTCGGCTTGATCGAATAGAGCAGTGCGACCGCACCACTGACGAGTGGCGCTGCCATCGAAGTGCCCTCCATGATTCCGTAACTCGGATCTGCTGGACCCATGGTGCCGGTGTTGAGCAGTGAGTAGAGCTGGCCGCCGGTGCCTGCAGGTGCGCCGACGCTGTCTCGGTTGTCGCCACCGGGCGCCGAAATATCGACGCCTACACCTTGAGCATTTGGCTCAGTGAAGTTTGAATACCAGGCGCGGTCACCGCTCAAACCGGTCGCGCCAACGTTGATGGTTGGGTAACAGTTACCTGGGTACGAGTAGCGTGCGTCTGCCCCGCTGTTACCGGCAGCGGTGATAGTCGTAACACCTGCAGCCTTAACCGCGGCCAGTGCCTGCGCTGTGCTGTACAGACGGCCTTGCAAAGGCAGGTTGTCGCAAAGCGAACTGGTCTCGGTTCCAAGCGACATGTTGATCACCTTGGCAGGAGTTGGGTTGACCGGGTAACCAGGGACGCTGAGGCCTGCTGCCCAGTTGATGCCACGGATGAGGTCGGAGCGAGTACCTCCGGTCGCACCCATCACGCGTACCGACTGCACGCGCACGTTCGGAGCCACTCCAATAATTCCGGTCGAGTCAGCCGCGGCTGCGATCAGGCCCGCCACGTGAGTGCCGTGCCAGTCGCTGGTCTCGAGGTCGCCCTTGCTGTTGTAGTACCAGTCACCCGGATCGCTGGCATCAGGGTCTGGGCCATCGCCATCGTTCGAGTCGGCGACGTTGGAGACAAAGTCATAGCCGGGAACGATGCGAGTACCAAGCTGTGGGTGCGCAGTGATCCCGCCATCGAGCACTGCAACGACTACATCGGCAGAGCCAAGAGTTACCGCCCAAGCCTTAGGGGCGTTGATGCCATAGGCGCCGTTCAGGTACCACTGCTTGCCGTAGTCGGCATCGGCCGGAGTGAATTGCGATGAGCCCTTGGTGGTTCCTCGAGCGTTGGTTGCAGTGAGCTCAGCTGCGTAGTTGATGTTCGCAGCCAAACCCTGAATGGTGCAGGTGTTGGCGATAGTTGTGCAAGTCAGATCGGTCTGACCAGGTGCAGACAACTTAACGTCGTAGGTAACCGCAAGCCCGCCCTGTTGCGATGTGGTTTGTGGCAACCACTTAATCACCGGATTCGTCGCCGTAACTACCGAACCAGAAACCAGCAACGGCGGTTGCGGTGCGGTCGTGAACGCGAGCGACTTGACGCTCGAAGCGGTACCGACTTTGCTGGTGCTTGAAACTTTTGTAATTGCTTTTACTCTGAACGAAGTCTTGATCGCAGAGGCCAAACCGACAAAGTTGTAACTGCGGGTGGTGCCAGTCTTTACAGCCTTGAAACTTGCAAAACCATCTGTCGAGTATTCGATCTGATAGCCGACCAACTTTGCGCCGTAGAGATAAGTCGGCGCCTTCCAGGTCAGTGAGCCACGAGCAGTCAACGGATCTGTTTCTAGCCACGAGTCCTTAACCACGAGACCAGTTACTGCGCTCGCCGCCTTAATCACGATGTGCTTGGTCGGCAATGCCGCAGGCGAAACGATTGTGTTTACGCTGACAAAGTCGACGCGCGAATCGTGTGCCATTCGATTTGCAACGAGTTGTGCATCCTTGGCCGACATCGGCGCATCGAAGGCGATCACGTAGGCATTGGTGTCGTAATAAGAATCGATCGAAAGATGCACGGCAGCCGAGTTTTGACCGGTGACCGAGCCGTTGGCAGCCAGGGCCGAGACGCCTGAGTGGTAACGAACAATGAGGCCGGCAGCTTTGGTGCTGGCGCCGTAAACCTGAGGTTCGGCGGCATTGGCAGGGCTGAAACCCGTTGCCACCATGGCAAGCAGTGCGAGCCAAATGGCCAATGCGCGCTTCGAAATCACTTGTCCAGAATAGGCGCGAAGGCTGAGAAACAAGGCAAAGAGTTTTGGAATTCGCTTAGAACCTGTTGCTGGATGCTGGCGGCTAAAGGCTCTTCTGCATCATGACCACACCGAGCCAACGGTCGAATTTGAATCCGACCCCCTCAAGGTGCCCGACGCGTTTGAAGCCAAATTTTTCATGCAGGGCAATTGAGGTCTCAACGTCTTGGTCGGCGATCACGGCGACAAGCTCGCGAAGCCCAGCGGCCTTGCTTCGTTCGATCAGTTCGTGAAGCAACTTCGAGCCGATGCCTTTGCCGGTGAAATCTTCGCGCAGATAAAGAGTGTCTTCTGCAGTGCGGGCGTACGCCGCCTTAGTGCGCCACGGGCCTGCATAGGCAAACCCGATTACCTCATCGGGGTCAGTCACGGCAACGATGAATGGCAGACCCTCGGCATCGAGGTGTGCGAGTTTTTCTTGCCAGTCAGAAACCGCGTGCGGATCGATGTCGAACGTGATCACCGTGTTGGCGATATAGAAGTTGTAAATGTCGGTGACCGCTTGCATGTCTGCCGCTTTAGCTGCGCGAAAAGTAATTTGCTCTGACATCGACTCTCCTAACAAGACCAATTTATCGGCTGCTCGCCCACGTATCCGAGTGCGGTGTTGGCCTTCGAAAAGGGCTTGCTGCCAAAGAATCCGCGGCGTGCAGAAAGCGGGCTGGGATGTGCGCTCGAAATGATTTGCGCATCGGCAAGTAACGCAGTCAAAGTCTGGGCCTGATTGCCCCAAAGGATTGCGACAAGTTTTCGGCCGCGAGCGCGATTGAGCACTCGAATAACGGCATCTGTGAATGCCAACCAACCAAAGTCAAAGTGCGCTCCGGCCTCGGCGCTCGAGGTAGTCAGGTGGCGGTTTAGCAGCATGACTCCCTGCGCTGACCAATCTTGCAGACGTCCACCATTGGTCACCGTGTTGCCAAGATCGTCGCGCAGTTCGCGCATCATGTTCTGCAGGCTGCGCGGGAGCGGCTTGACCCCCTCGGCAACTGCGAATGACAGCCCGATTGCATGCCCTGGCGTTGGGTACGGGTCTTGTCCGACAATTAGGACTCGCACCTGATCGAGCGGGGTTTCGAAGGCCCTCATCACATTCTTAGGCGAAGGCTGAATCTCGCCGGCGGCGAGCACGCGCGCCTCGATTTCGGCAAGCAATTCACGCTGATCGGCAAGAGCTGCCTGCCAGCTAGGGTGCATTGCCTCGAAGAACATGGGTCAAGCCTAGGCGTGCGGCTTACCCCGCCGGCCTGCCTAGAATTGCGACAGAACAAAGGAGTCTCGTGGACTACAAGCCATTCGTCGAAGAAGCAACCTCATGGGCGCACATCAGCCAGGGCATTCGCCGCGAGCTGCACCAGATTCCGGAGTTCGGCCTCAACCTTCCTCTCACTCAAGCGCGCGTTCGAGCCTCGATCGAAGGCCTCGGTGAAATTCACGAAGGCCGCGGACTTAACTCGCTCGCGCTGCTCATCAAGGGCGAACATCCTGGGCCTACGGTTTTGATTCGTGCCGACATGGATGCACTCGCCGTGGTCGAAGACACCAGCGAAGAGTTTGCTTCAACTAACGGTTACATGCACGCGTGTGGTCACGACCTGCACATGGCAATCGGTATTGGTGTTGCCCACATGGTTCACACGCACCGCGACAAGTTGCACGGCAACGTAGTGATGTGGTTCCAGCCTGGCGAAGAAGGTCACGGCGGTGCCGACATCATGCTCGAAGAGGGCGCTCACATGATCTCGGGCGAGAAGCCAATCGTTTCTTACGGCATCCACGTTTTCAGTGCGATGTTGCCGCGCGGCGTATTCGCAT
>JBDKLV010000045.1:0-19049 GCA_039795455.1 Actinomycetota bacterium | reverse complement strand
TGCGGAATCACTTTCAAGAACGCAGCAGCGGCATCGACCACGATGGCACCGTTACCCGTTGGTGGCATCGCAGGAATCTTCGAACCAGGTAGCAGTCGAATTGTGAACCAAACCTTGTAATTCTCGCGCGGACTGTCCTGCTGCATGACAATCATCTGCGGCAGCGCGGTGTCACCCTTTTCGTCGGTGATCGCCATCATTGTGCGTGGCCAAACATCGGTTGCCGCCGGAATGCTGAACTTGATGGGCTTTGCGGCAAGCGCCTGCATGGCGGCAATTCGGCTATTCAACTTTCGAAGGCGATAGTTGGTGACTCGCACCTGCAGAGCCGGGCCGTCGAAACGTTCAGACAGGGCATCCTTGTTCAGCCCCTGGTCGGCGGTGTCTGCCACCTGAGCCGTCTCGTTCAAGATGCGAGTGATCTGCTCGCTGAACAAAGTCACTGGCAGCGCCGGGGTCGAAGGACTTGGCGTTGCCGTCGCATTCGCAGTAGATGCGCTGCAACCAGTCAACATCGCAAGGATGAGCCCACCTGAGATCAGCGCTTCGAAGCGAGCTACGCGGCGGCCGCGCTCAGGTCGCCCGAAAACTGAGCGATAGCGATAGCGCGGAGGTTTTGGCGCTTTAGGAGTGCGGCGGCGAGGGCCGCGGTTGATGCGCATTTGGCGATAGACCAGATAGGCGATGACTGCCGAAGCGAGCAAACCGGCAAGGCCGGACCAAAGCAAAATGTTCGACACCAAGGGGTTGAAATGACTGGTCCAAACCAGCTGAATCTGCTCTGGTGCTCCTGCGAGCCCGTCGCTCGCAACGAGAACTGCACCCTCTGCCCTGGCATCGATGCGCAGTTTTGCTTCGCCGGTACTGCGAACCTCTGAGCGCCAAAGGTCAGAACCGGCAGGGTTCACCGAAGGCATAGATCCCGCGGTGGTGGCGGTCGCAAACTTAGCCTTGTTAGCTGGCTGGTAAACCATGGTCTTGGCGGAGCCACCGACGAAAGCCTGAATGTCAGCCTCGCGACCACTTGCTATGAAAACCGCGCCTGGCTGTTTCGCTGTGACGGTTGGGTTGCCTGGGTGCTTGGCAATGATGTCGGCAGGGATGATCAGGTACGGGTTTTTGCCGTCGCTGGTCACGTTCGCAACGTAGTGAGCGGGAGGAGCCCAAACCGTTCGCTGGGCCACGCCAAGCAGCAGCGATGTCGCCGAGAGCACAAAAATGCCTATGGCAACAAGGAAACGCATGGCAAACCCAATCAGGCTAAACTTTTGAAAAGGCGCGAACGCCTGTGGATAAGTCTAATCAAGTCGCTAGGAGACCGTTTTGGCCAGCTCAGAACAGCAATTTCCTGTGGTCCTGCGCGGCTATGAGAAAGAGGCCGTCGAAGACGCCCTTCGTGACCTTCGCCGTGAACTTCTCTCGCTGAGCGCACAGAATGCCCAGCTTTCGACCGAACTACGTGAAACCAGCAACAAACTGATCGAAGTCCAGAGCCAGTTCTCTGAGGTACAAAGCCCGAGTTACGCCGGCGTAGGCGCCAAGGCCGCTCTTATCCTTGCCACCTCCGAGGAACAGGCAAAACGCCTCATTCTCGAGGCCGAGGGCCAGGCCGCCACAACTCGACAGAACCTCGAAGAAGAGATCGCCGAGAAGCGCACCGAGGCACAGTCTTACTACGACTCACTCATCGCCGAGGCGCAGCGCCGAGCCGATCGCATCATCGCATCGGCAACCGTTGAATACGAGCAAGCACAGAGCGATGCCAAGGCTAAGGCTGCCGAAATCACCGAAGAGGCGATGCGCGAGGCAGGCGCCATCCGTGGCTCTATCGCCACCGAAGTCGCCAAGTTGCGCGCGACTGCAAAACGCGAAACCGAGGCACTGCGCGCCAAAGTCGATCGCGACCTAGCCGAAAAGAAGATGATTGCAAATCGCGAATCGCGAAGCGAACTCGACTTTGCCACTGCGCTTTCGATGATCAGCGAACAAGCTCGAATCGACCTCGAACTTGAACTGACCGCTCGCCGCTCCGACGCCGAGGCCACCTACTTGCGCAAGCACCAAGAAGCAGTTGCTGCGACTCAGCGCTATCTTGATGACGCAAACGCTCAGCTCTCGCTAGCCATGACCCGTGCGAACGCTGCGCGCATGGAGGCTGAGACTCTCGAGGCGGCAGCACGAGCAATCAACCAGAAGCTCACCGAAGAAACTCGCGCACGAGTCGATGCTCTGATTGCCTCTGCAGAGGCAGAGTCACGCAGCATCATCGAGCGCGCACACGCAGATGCCAATGCTTCGGTTCGCGAAGCAGAACTCAAATTGCGCAGACTCGAAGTCGAGCGCGAATCTGTTGCCCAATACGTTGACAACCTGAAGCAGGTTTTTGAACGTCTGCAGGCCAACCTAAACTTCGACTAGGGACTACCCGAAGGAGGCGCAATGAGCGAAAACACCAAGATCACCAACTCGTTCCAGCTTGGCCTTCTCGGCGGCCTCGGCGTGCTTGCAGCCCTAGCAATCGGCAGCATGGTTGCCTCGATCGCGAACATCATCACCTATGTCTTTGCTGCCATCTACATTGCCCTGGGCCTTGAGCCAGTGGTTCGCTTTCTCGAGGGCCGCAAGTTCAAGCGGCCGCTGGCCATCTTGACCGTAGTCATCGTCTTCTTTGGCCTAATCACCAGCCTGATCTGGGCGACCGCACCGACGCTGGTTCACCAGACCGAAAAGTTCATGGCGCAAGCCCCGACCATTCTGACCGGAGCCACCAAGCTCGACTGGATCATCAAGCTCGACAACCAATTCGGCGGAGCAATTTCGCAGACTCTAAACGGCGCCGGCACCTACCTATCGAACTCAAAGAACTGGCCAGAGCTCGTCGGTGGCGTGGTTCAGGTAGGAATCTCTATCTTCAACAGCTTCTTCGCCGGCTTGGTCATCATGATCCTGACCATTTACTTCATGGCTTCACTCAGCGGCTTCAAGCACTGGCTCTACCGCCTTGTGCCAAAACGTAACCGCCAGAACTTTGAGAAACTCAGCGAGCAAATTGCTGGCTCGGTCGGTCGATACGTAATCGGCCAGGTGACCATCGCCGCAATCAACGCCATCCTTGGCTTCATCGTGATGACAATTGTCGGTGTCAACTACTCGGTGCTACTCGCATTCGTCACTTTCTTGCTCGCAATGATTCCGCTGGTTGGTTCGCTGACCGGCGGCGCAATCGTCACGCTGGTGGCACTCTCGAGCTCGCCAACTACCGCGCTAATCATGGCGATTTACTACATCGTCTACATGCAAGTTGAGGCCTACTTGGTTAGCCCACGAATCATGCGTCGAGCAGTCGATGTTCCAGGGGCTGTCGTCGTGGTTGCTGCACTTGCCGGCGGAACTCTGCTCGGCGTTCTCGGCGCGCTGGTTGCGATTCCGGTTGCCGCGTCGCTCATTTTGATCATCCGCGAAGTGTGGATGGTCAAGCAAGACAAGCTCGACTAGGCACTCCAGGTCGTCGGAAGCGGCGATTTGCTCGGTGCGACCACTCGAACAATCTCGTCAAGCACGCGCTTGGTTGCCACTTCGCCAACCCAAAGATGTTTCGCTCCGTCGATTCCGATTACTTCAGCGTGTGGCACTGCCGCAAACTTCGTGACTGCTTCACTCGGGACCAAATAGTCGTCGAACTCAGGAACCAGCGCAACTAGGCGCTTGCTCGAACCAGCCCAGGCTGCGAGCTCTTCAGGCGACGTACGTCGCAGCGGAGGAGAAAGCAGGATGGCGCCGAGCACCGGTTGATCTAGCCCGTGCTTTAGGGCCAACTCGGTGCCGAAGCTCCAGCCCACGAGCCAGATGTTCGGCAGGCCCCGCTGGTGGGCAAATGCCACGGCAGCACGCACATCGGCCGCCTCTGTGACCCCATCGCCGAACGAACCTTCGCTTTTGCCATGCGGAGATTCGGTGCCACGGGTGTTGAAGCGAAGCACCGCGAGGTTAGCCTGCGCCGGCAGACGGTTGGCGGCCTTTCGGTAAACGTGCGAGTCCATGAAGCCGCCGTGAGTTGGCAGCGGGTGCAGCAAGATCAAGGTCGCATCAGGCTGGCCACTAATCGGCATGGCCAACTCGCCCACCAGGTTCAGCCCATCCTCGGTGTGCAGGGTGATTGCTTCGCGGTTAGCCGGTAGTTCGACCGATGACCGAACCTCAATAACTTCGGTCAAAGAATGCGCCCCTGAAACTGTTTCCAGCAGTTGGTGTGAAAGTGTCGGCGTCCATCGACGCTGCGGTGAACTTCCCAGGCGACGATGTGCGCTACGCCTTTGGTGATTGTGAGGTTGCAGTGCGGGCAGACCCAGGTCTTGCCATCGTCGGCGTTGGTGCCTGCGGTTGGCTGAACCTGATATTCGACACCGTTTTTAACTTCGCTGCGCTTGATACCTGAGCGAATGCGATCAAGGTCGAGTGGTGCATCCTCTTCGCGCTTTTTCGAATTGCGCGGGCGATTGCTGCGCGGCATTAGTACCAGCCAAATTTGTTCGAGTGAGCGAGCGCACCACACGGCGAACCGTAACGACCCTGAATGTAACCCAAGCCCCACTTAATCTGTGTCTCAGGGTTGGTCAGCCAGTCTTCGCCAGCCGACGCCATCTTGGTGCCTGGCAGTGCCTGCGGAATTCCGTAGGCACCCGAACCCTTGTTGAACGCGTTTACGCGCCAATTAGATTCACGATCCCAAAGTGTGACGAGACACGAGTACTGATCAGAGTCAAAGCCCATGTCGAGCAGCATGCGAAGCGCGAACTGTTTAGAGGTTCCTGGCGCTGGAAGGTCGGCATTCTGCACAAACAAACCATTGGCATCGCTACCGGTAATGAGCTTAAACCCACCGCGAGCGAACGAAATGGTCTGAGTCGATGCCAGACCGTAGCTCTGGGTCGGATCGGTCGCATCAAAGACCATCGATGCCGATGCGCTGGCGATAGTTCCCGAATACGGGTCGACCACCGAAACCAGTGCGAATGCGGTCACTGCGGCGAAACCCCAGCCACCCTTGACGGTTTTTCGGGTGAGCATCGGAAGAACGCTCGAGTGATCAGCCCAGAAGGCGTGGATACGCGGAAATAGACGCTGAAGTAGCGTCGGTTTCTCGAGTACGTGTCTGCCCATGGGTTCCTAAAGACTCAAGTTTAACCGCGGGGTTCGGGGCCGAACAAGGCTGAATTAGCCGTTCGGTAGGCCCTGCTTCGGGCACGCGGCCAGCACGCCAGCCATGGCGGCCTTCTCACTGGCGGTAACCCACAGGTGGTACTTGCGCTTCACGGCAATCTGCCTAGCTACGTAGGCGCAGCGGTAGCCGGTGTTCGGAGGCAACCAGGCCGAGGCATCCGAGTCGCTCTTGCTCTCGTTGGTGGGGCCATCGACGGCGAGCAAATTCAGTGGGTCGTTGTAAATGTTGTACCGAGCGCTCGCCGAGAGCACAGATGCCCCGGTAACCCAGGCGTTCGACAGCGCGACGACGTGGTCGATCTGAACCGCAAGCGAAGTCTTTACTCCGCGCACGAAGTTGATGACTTTACCCGTGTAAGGGTCGCGGAGTGTCCCGGTCGATACTGTGCACTTTGGGCTCGTTCGCCAAGTGATGTTGGTCATGTCGCGCCTCAGAATGTAGTTGCGAGTATCGCACTCCCCGATGTTTCCCCAGCCATCGCTAAAAGCCGAACGAGCATAACCGTTGTGCGATGACCAGGAGCGAACCTTGAGAGATGCGAGTGCCGAACTTGCCGAGATTGATGATGCGCCGATTGCAGGCAAGGATGCACCGCCGAGGGTAATCGCAACGATTACCGCAAGCAGGCTACGGGTTGCGCTCGACGTGAAGAATTTGAATGACGCGGTCGATGAATGCGTCAACTTGGTTTTCTGCATAACCACCTCTCTGCGCGGTAAACACGATGCGTCGAACCTCGGCCATTTCGAGTGGCTCGGCGTTAACCAGGTGTTCGAGAATCAAATTGCAAAGCTTGTCGACCTGCTTGCGGTTATAGCCGCGGGCAGGCCAGGCAGCGCGCGCGAAGCGCTGCTTTTTCGGGCGATCGACTCGACCACGCACCACTTCGGTGACTCGTTCGAGTTGGTCGGCGACTGCCGCGTTTCCGCGTGTCTCGCGCTTGCGGCCGATTTCACGGTCGGCCAACGCATCCTCGATGCGATCTAGAGCTGCATCGACCTTGAGCACTTCGTAGCCGCCCTTCACGAGGTCGAACTCGGTCTCGCGAATCTGGTCGGCGGTGAGCAAATAGCCCTCCGGGTGGTCGTATTGCGAACGTGCCATCTCAACAAAGCCGTCGACTTGCTCTGGCTGGTAGCCGAGTTTCGAGCGCTTGGTCTTTGGAAAGGTCTGGTTCACGGGGTCAATTCTCGCACGACGAGTCGCGGCCTAGAAGAACAGGCTGGCAATCAGATAGGTCACTAGCGCAGAAGGCAAAATCGAGTCGAGTCGGTCCATCACGCCGCCGTGGCCAGGTAGCACCGAGCTCATGTCTTTGACGCCAAGATCACGTTTGATCAGCGATTCGGCTAGGTCACCGAGCACTGCGGTCAACACGAGTGCGCCGGCAAGAATCACACCCCACCACCAGTCGATGTGCAGAAGGAATACGGCCGAACAAATCGCCGCAATGAGACCGGCGGTAACCGACGCGAACAAGCCCTCGATGCTCTTCTTTGGGCTAACCCCAGGGGCCAACTTGTGACGACCAAGCTTTCGGCCAACCAGATAGCCAAAAGTGTCGATCATCGAAACTGTGAGCACGAAAGTCAGCACCCACCACTGTCCGTCATCGGGACGACGAAGAAGCAACATGGTGAATGAACAAGTCAGTGGCAAGTAGACAACAACAAAGATTGCTGCCGCAAAATCACGCAGAGTGTGAAGCGCACGCTGCATCGGTGACTCGCGACGCTCCCAAAGGATGTGCACCAGACGCCAAACGATTAGTGCGGCGGTAATCGCGATCGAAACCAACCACTGAGCAGCTTGTCCCCAAAAGAACGCCGCAGGCATGATCAAGAATGAGCCGACCACCGATGGAACACGGGGTACGTACCAGCCTTTTTGACGAAGGGCAGTCGAGAGCTCCCAAGCGCCTGCGGCACAGGCCAGAGCGGCAAGCGCGACAAATCCGACTCCGTTGAAGGTGAGAATAGTCGCTAGAAAAACGCCGCCAATGAGAAGGCCGACGCTAATCGACTTGGAAAGGCTGCGCCCCTCTGGCTTGGCGTCGCTCAACTAAACCTCGAGCAGCTCTGCTTCTTTGCGCTTTAGCGCCTCGTCGATTGCATCGACGTGGGTCTTAGTTGAAGCATCAAGGTCCTTTTCGGCGCGCGCGATTTCGTCGTCGCCGGCAAGGCCATCCTTCTTCAAGGCAGCCAGGTCATCGTTGCCCTTGCGGCGAATGTTTCGAACTGCGACGCGAGCGTCTTCGGCCTTGGTCTTGGCTAGCTTCACGTATTCCTTGCGGCGTTCCTCGGTCAGGTCAGGAAGCACGATACGAATCATGTTTCCGTCGTTCTGCGGGTTCGCCTCCATGTTTGGCATCTCGCGCAGTGCCTGCTCGATCGCCTTCAGCGCCGACTTGTCGTAAGGCGTGATGATGATGGTACGAGCCTCAGGATTGGCAATCTGGCCGAGCTGAGCCAACGGAGTTGGAGTGCCGTAGTAGTCGACGTTTACCTTCTGAAAGAGTTGCGGGTTGGCGCGACCGGTACGAATGGTGCCGAAGTCTTCTTTTGCCGATTCGACGGCCTTGTTCATCTTGTCTTGTGCGGTTGCGAGAATTTCTGAAATCATTTGTGTTCCTTAGGCACTAACCAGGGTGCCGATCTTCTTTCCCTTGATGGCATCGGTCACGTTGCTCTTACCCTGCATGCCAAAGACGCGCATCGGCATCTTGTTATCCATGCAGAGGCTGAACGCGGTGGCGTCAACAACTTTCAAACCTTGTACGAGCGCCTCTTGGTAGGTCAGGGTCTCGAGCTTCTTTGCGTTCGAATCCTTCTTCGGGTCTGCAGAGTAAACGCCGTCAACGCCGTTCTTGGCGACCAAGACCTCATCGGCGTGAATTTCGAGCGCACGCTGCGCGGCGACGGTGTCGGTCGAGAAGTAAGGTAAGCCAGCTCCCGCACCGAAGATTACGACGCGGCCCTTTTCGAGGTGACGAATGGCACGAAGCGGGATGTACGGCTCGGTGACCTGCGACATGGTTATGGCGCTCTGCACTCGTGTGTCGACCCCGGCTTGCTCCAAGAAGTCTTGCAAGGCAAGCGCGTTCATTACGGTGCCGAGCATGCCCATGTAGTCGGCACGGCCGCGGTCCATGCCGCGCTGCGAGAGCTCTGCGCCTCTAAAGAAGTTTCCGCCACCAACGACGATCGCTACTTCGGCGTGCTTCGCGCCTTCTGCGATCTCTGCGGCCATCTCGGCAACGACATCCGGGTTTACACCGAGGCTGCCAGCGCCGAATGCCTCGCCAGAAAGTTTGAGTAGAACTCTGCGCTTTTTACCTGGCATTTGGCCCTCCAACGGCGGTGATTTACTCCCTCTATCCTAGGCGGATAGCGAAAAGGGCCCGGTCAACAGACCGAGCCCTTCTCTAGGTTTTTGACTATGCGCCTACGCGAATTCGGCCGAAGCCCGAAACGGTAACGCCGGCGTTCTCGAGAACCTTGCCTACGGTCTGCTTTGAGTCCTTAGCGAAGTCCTGGTCGAGAAGTACGTTCTCCTTAAAGTAACCGACTAGACGGCCTTCAACGATCTTCTGAAGTGCAGCCTCAGGCTTGCCCTCGTTACGTGCGGTCTCCTCGGCGATACGACGCTCGGTTGCAACAACCTCTGCGTCGATCTCGTCGCGGGTTAGCGCGGTTGGCGAGTAAGCAGCGATGTGAACTGCAACGTCGTGTGCGGTTGCGTCGTCTGCGCCCGAGTAAGCAACAAGAACACCAACCTGTGGAGGTAGATCCTTGCTGGTGCGGTGCATGTAAGCGTCAACCTTGTCACCCTCGACAACAACGAGCTTGCGAAGTTCAACCTTCTCGCCCATGATTGCTGCCTCGTCGGTGATTGCATCTGCAACGCTCTTGCCACCGAGGTTTGCAGCAAGTGCAGCCTCAACGGTCTTTGCGCCAGCTGCAACAGCTGCGTCTGCGATGCCCTCTGCAAGTGCAACGAACTTGTCTGCCTTAGCAACAAAGTCGGTCTCGCAAGCAAGCTCAAGCATGTAGCCGGTGCCGCCCGAAACGCGTGCAACAACCAAACCGTTAGTGGTGGTGCGGCCTTCGCGCTTGGTAACACCCTTTAGACCCTTGAGGCGCAAAACCTCTAGTGCCTTGTCGACGTCGCCGCCGGCCTCGTCAAGAGCTGCCTTGCAGTCCATCATTCCTGCGCCCGACTTGTCGCGGAGCGCCTTTACATCTGCTGCGGTGTATGACATTACTTTGCCTCTTCTGCTGGTGCGGCCTCGGCTGCTGGTGCGCTCTGCTCTAGTAGCTCGCGCTCCCACTCAGCTAGTGGCTCTGCTGCTTCTTCTGGCTTCGAGTGGCGAGCGATCAAACCCTCGGCAACTGCATCCGCGATGACGCGGGTTAGCAGGTGAACCGAACGGATTGCGTCGTCGTTTCCTGGAATACCGTAGGTGACCTCATCTGGGTCACAGTTGGTGTCTAGAACAGCAATAACAGGGATGCCCAACTTCTTCGCCTCGGTAATTGCGAGGTGTTCCTTGTTGGTGTCGACAACCCAGATTGCCGATGGAGTCTTGGTTACGTTGCGGATACCGCCGAGAGACTTCTCAAGCTTGACCTGCTCGCGGCTCAAGATCAGCATTTCCTTCTTGGTAAGACCAGTCTTGGTCGCACCGGTTAGGTCCATGGTCTCGAGTTCCTTGAGGCGTGCAAGACGCTTCTGGATGGTGCCGAAGTTGGTCAATAGACCACCCAACCAACGCTGGTTGATGTATGGCTGACCAACGCGAAGAGCTTCGGTAGCGATTGCTTCCTGCGCCTGCTTCTTGGTACCCACGAACAGGATCGATCCACCGTGAGCAACAGTCTCCTTGACGAAGTCATATGCCTTGTCGATGTGGGTGATCGACTTCTGTAGGTCGATGATGTAGATACCCGAGCGGTCGGTCAGAATGAAGCGACGCATCTTTGGGTTCCAGCGGCGAGTCTGGTGACCGAAGTGGACACCTGCATCGAGCAGCTGGCGGACAGTTACGACTGCCATGTTTCTCCTTTTGGGCATGCGAACATGCCCCTCAGTTTTTGCGATCAAACGGTTGTTTGTCACACCTGGTGTCGCATCGAGTTCGCGCCGATTGCTCGGCGACTGAAGAACACGGATGTTGGTCAACACGCGAAGTCGGCACAGCAAAACAAAGGTCTCGAAAAGAGGTTTGTTCAGCGGATGCCGCTAGGAACAAGCATAACAGCGGGCTTCGGGCTCGCGCCAGAGCATCTGGCAGCCAAGTTATCCACAGATTTCGCTCTGGCAAACCCGCGAGCGCGATTGCCGACGAACCTTGAGCCATGAAGAACATGCAGCGCCTCCGGCTAATTGCCGCCACCCTCGGCTTTTCCTTGCTGATCGCCTTCTTGCAGCAAAGCGCGGTGCCTGCCAGGGCCGCGAGCCTGACACAGGCGCCAACCGGCCAGGCAGCCTGGGTCGAAGCCCTGGAGCCGCCCATTGCTCTGATTCACCACTATTGGTTACCAAATGGTGATTACTCTGCCGGACATCGAGGAATCGACTATCGGGTTTCACTCGGGCAGGCCATCTTTGCTCCCACACCGGCAAGGGTTTGGTTCGTTGGAAAGGTTGTTGATCGTCCGGTAGTCAGCCTTCGAACTTCGTCTGGTGAGCTGATTGAGTTCGAACCTGCCTGCAGCGACCTAGTCGCCGGAGCCTTGGTCGCCGCTGGGCAACCCATAGCCAGGGTCTGCGACGCGAGCGCCGGCTATGCCCAGCATTGCCAACGAATGCGATGCCTTCACTACAGCCTGCGAAATGCTGAGGGCTACTTATCGCCGCAACTGCGGTTGAACCAGCTCGCTCCGACAGCCTTGCTACCGAGAAATTAGGCTCGCGGATGCGCCTTGGCGTAACCCTCTTTGAGTCGCTCAACCGAAACGTGCGTGTAAATCTGAGTCGTGCCGAGGCTCGCATGTCCAAGTAGTTCTTGAACTGCGCGCAGGTCTGCCCCACCGTCGAGCAAGTGCGTGGCCGCTGAATGGCGCAGTGTGTGCGGTCCAGCTGATCCGGTTGGGGTTTGGCGCAGCAACTCAGCCACTAGCGAGTAGACCTGACGTACACCGAGTCGGGCACCTTTCGAATTAATGAACACGGCAGCGCCAGATTTTTCAGCGACGAGTTGCGGCCTGCCGGTTTGCAACCACGCATCGAGCGCTTCGCGTGCCGGAAGACCGAACGGCACCATGCGTTGCTTGGCGCCTTTACCCATCACGCGGATGATATTGCGTGACAAATCGATGTCGTCGATGTTGAGTCCAACTAGTTCGCTCACGCGACAGCCAGTCGCATAAAGCAGCTCGATTGTGAGCAAGTTGCGCATTCCGTTCGGATTGTCGGCAACTGCGAGCGGCTTGAGTGTGGCGAAGACGTTTTCGATCGAGTCTTGAGTGGCGACCTTAGGCAGTGTGCGACTTGCCTTCGGCGACTTGAGTCTGGCCGCAACATCGGTCTCGGTTTTGCCGATGGATTGCAACCAGCCAGTGAACGAGCGCACTGCGGCACTCTTGCGAGCCATAGTCGATTTGGCGAGTCCGCGCTGGTCTACCTCGTAAAGCCAATCGCGGATCAGATCTAGATCAAACCCTGCGATGTCGGCCAGGTTTTGTTTCGCACCGAATTGCATCAGGTCGTCGATGTCGGTCAGGTACCCCTTGACCGTGTGTGGCGAATAGCCTCGCGCCGACCTTAGGTAATCACCAAAGTCAGCGACGATTTTCTGCAGCTGCTCACTCACGCATTCAGGTTAGTTTCTGCCTGCGACCTAATCGACTTTGACCCACCCCTTGGTCACACGAGATATCAGCCCTTTCAACTCCAATCCACCCAAGCCGATCTGCAACTCTGCAAGGGTCAGCCCTGCCTTGGTCGCAACTCGCGTCTCGTCGAGCCCTCGAGTTGTCAGAGCATCAAGCACGCGCTTTTCAAATTCGGTCAAGCGAAGTTCTTCAGCTTCTGGTGCAATGCCGTCGATACCCAGCGCGAGTTCGATGGCTTGAGCCGGACTAGCAATCAAAGTGACTTCTTCAGTCATGGTCGAGCGTGTTCGGAGTAATTCGTTGCAGCCCGCCGACTGTGGTGAATCGATGCGCCCAGGCACCGCGCCTACCGGCCGCCCAATCGCGGTTGCGTGATTCACAGTATTGA
Source organism: Actinomycetota bacterium (assembly GCA_039795455.1). Lineage (GTDB taxonomy): Bacteria > Actinomycetota > Actinomycetes > Actinomycetales > Microbacteriaceae > Rhodoluna. The sequence continues at coordinate 6,604 of JBDKLV010000045.1, read as the reverse complement.
GTGCGCCAGAGCGAATTCCTGCTTCGACGACAATGGTGGCGCAACCGAGGGCCGCAATTAGCCGATTGCGCTGCAAGAAACGCCACTTGGTTGGACTTGCACCTGGCGCTTGTTCACTAACTAGCAGATTGGATTTTGCAATCTCATTCAAAAGTTCGAAGTTGCCAGCTGGGTAGAGCCGGTCGATACCTCCCGCCATGACCGCGACAGTGAAACCGTCGAGCGCTAGCGTTGCCCGATGCGCGATGGCGTCGATGCCGTATGCGCCACCCGAGATCACAGCAAGATTCTCGGCGACCGCGGCCGAAACCAATTCGGTGGTTACTCTCTCGCCGTAGTTGCTCGCCAGGCGTGAACCAACTATCGACAGTGACCGATCTGCCAGGGCAAGTACCCGCGGATTACCGCGCAACCATAGGCAGTGCGGACCACCCTCACCGAGCAACCCGAGCCCGGCTGGCCAGTAGGCGCTTTCTGGGGCGAGCACTTTTGCACCCAGCAGGCTGGCAGTTTTAATTGCGCTCTCGACCGCGGTGAGAGTGAAGCGAGGTTTCCAACGTTCGGTGGCATCCTTCAAAAGGGGTCCGACATTGCCGAATCGCTGCTCAAGTTCGCCTCGGTCTTGCCGTGACAGCAAGCTGGTGAAATTGAAGCCCTGCTGAAGCGCTTCTACGACATCGACTGGTTCGAAACGTCGAACCAACCAGCCCGCGAATTTGTCACCAGGTTCGGTTATCACCGAGAAAGTGATTCGCGCAATTAGGTCTGCGGCAATCTCAGGCGTGACGATTTCACTTGGTCTGCCGTTCGCTTCGACCACGGCGACTTGTTGAGCCATCGCTAGAAGTTGCTTTTCTTGAAGCATCATTCGACCGGTCATGCGCCGACTAACTGATCTTCGCCGCGCAAGACCATGGCGCGAGCCACGTGCGATGCATCGGCAACGACGTCGTCAAGGTCGGCAAGCGTCAGGGCAAGTCGCAGACATCGGTCATAACCGCGCATGCTCAACCGCCCAGATCTGGCCGCGGCATCAAGAAGGGCAATGGCGCTCTCGTTTTGAATCAAGTGCTTTCGCAATATGTTGGCCGGCGCATGTGCGTTCAGCGAAAATCCAAAAGGCAGATTTCGCCTTGCCGCCCGCTCTCGAGCTGCAACAACCATGGCGCGAGCCCGCGCAGAATCGAGTCGGTCTGTGCGCTTTCGATCTAAAGCGATTTGTGCCGCATTAGCTTCTGGTACCCGTAATCGAATATCGATGCGATCTAGCAGTGGACCAGAGAGTCGAGCCAGGTAGCGAGCTTTGGCAGCTTGCGGGCAGCGGCAGGCTGTCGCTCGAGACATGGCGTAGCCGCACGGACACGGGTTAGCCGCAAGCACGAGTTGGAATCGCGCGGGAAAACGACCAACACCACTGGCCCTAGCAATCTGAACCTCGCCAGACTCAATGGCCTGACGCAGTGCCTCGAGCGCCGGTTGCTGAAACTCTGGTGCCTCATCAAGAAACAAGACGCCGTTGTGAGCCATCGAAATGAGGCCAGGGGAAGGAAACCCCTTTCCGCCTCCAATCAATGAACTCGCGCTTGCCGAGTGATGGGGCGCCTCGAAAGGAGGCCTCACCACCAACTCGCTACCAACCTGCAATTTACGGATGGCAATGGAATGAATCGCGGTGGTTTCGATCGCGCTCTCGACTGACAAATCAGGCAATAACCCAGGCAGACGTTCGGCCAACATGGTTTTACCGACTCCGGGTGACCCGATCAACAACAGGTGGTGCCCTCCCGCTGCCGCAGCCAGAAGTGCTTGTACAGCGAATTCTTGACCAAGGATGTCGGCAACATCCTTGGTCTCGATATCGGGTTCGGCAGTAGAAGTTGGAATGTAAATCGAATCTGAATCGTGCAACTCAATGTCAGCACCCAGACGAGCGGCCGCTTTGCGCAAACTTTCAACTGCAATAACTTCGAGACCTTCGACGAGGTGAGCCTCTGCCGCATTCGCAGCAGGAACCATGGCACGAGTGAAACCCTCGCGCTTTGCAGCAAGCAGCGCAGGTAACACTCCACGTACCGGGCGAACCGACCCGTCAAGGCCAAGCTCGCCAATAAAGACTGTCGCTGATTCATCGCTCAGTGTGCCTGCGGCTCGTAAGGCACTCACCGCAATCGCAAGATCGAAACCAGAGCCCTGTTTAGGGATTGCGGCGGGGCTAAGGTTTACAGTGATCTTTCGGTTGGGAAGCGGCAAACCTGAATTCGTGCAGGCTGCGCGCACTCGCGCAGTGGCCTCACTTAGTGAGGCATCAGGTAAACCAACAATTAGGAAACTGGGCAGATTGCTAGAAATGTCGGTTTCGACTTCGATTGCCGTTCCGTTCAAGCCAATCATGCTGATTGCATAACTCTTGGCGAGTGCCACTAGAACACCTGCTTTAGGTGTTCAATCGTGACTCGGCCGTTGACTACGAGCACGCTGATTGCGTCTAAACGCACCTGTGTGACTGACATTGAATGCGCCTGACACCACTGGGCAACCAGCACACGCATGCGCTGCAACTTGGCCGCGGTTATGGCCTCGAATGGATGGCCAAACCCCACTCGAGAACGGGTTTTCACCTCGGCAAAGACTAGGCAATCGCGGTCGCGAGCGACTATATCGATTTCGCCGGAAGGTCCTCGCCAGTTGCGTTCAACTATCGAGTAGCCAAGTCGCTTTAGAAACTCGGCGGCTCGATCTTCTCCGTATTTACCTAGGTTTTGGTTCGCGCTCACAGAGCCAGAATTGCGCTCAGGCGGTGGTTAAGAGGCACGGTGAGTAAATCTGTGAGCAATGCTGAAGGCCAACGCTCTGTTGAAAAGTGGCTACTCGCCTACTGCGAGTTCCTTCGGAAGGTCGTAAGCCTTGCCCGAGATCTCTTCGACGTTGACATCTTTGAAGGTCAAGACTCGAACCGATTTGACGAATCGGTCGGTTCGGTAAATGTCCCAGACCCAGACATCGTTCATGGTGATCTCAAAGTAGAAGTCGTTTGGGGTGTCGATGCGCTTTAGGTCAACTTCGTTGGCGAGATAGAACCGACGATCGGTTTCGACGACGTACTTGAAAGTGCCGACGACAACTTTGTATTCGCGGTAGAGCGCAACCTCGGCCTCGCGGTCGTAGTCGTCTACTTCGTTCTCATCCATTCCCAAAGTTTACGACTCTCCGCCGACAGCAGAATCCGCGCTGTCGTTCGCCAATATTCGACCTAGCCAGGTCACGCGATGTTGCACGCTAGGGCCAAACTCGCGAACCGCATCCATGTGCCCGGCGCTGGCATATCCTTTGTGGCCGGCAAGCCCATAACGCGGATGTTCGGCATCGAGCTCGACCATCAATCTGTCTCGCGTGACCTTCGCCAAAACTGATGCCGCTGCTACCGAAGCGCAATCGCGGTCGGCCTTAGTTCGTACCCGCACTTGGAATGGCATGGCGCCGAGCCAGTTGTGCGATCCGTCAAGAATTGCAATGGTCCTTGCAGGTGTAAAGGTGCCGGCTAATTGATTGAGCGCGCGAGCGGCAGAAGTTGCCAGCGCCCAGACGATTCCGTTGCTATCGATCTCGGTGGCCGAGGCCATGCCGATTGACCAACCAGCCACCCAGTCGCCTACCGGCTCGAATAGGCGTTCACGTGCCGGCTTGGTGAGCAGCTTTGAGTCACGAAGCTCCGCAGGCCAAGCCGAAGTAAGGGCTGCGCGCGTGATAACCGAAACTCCAACGGCAACCGGGCCGGCAATTGCGCCGCGGCCAACTTCGTCGATGCCAAGCACGAACTCGGCACCTGAGTCGAAAAGCTCAGACTCGAAACTAAGGTTTGGGAACGTCTTTGAAGACATTTGGATAGTTGTCTAGCCACTTCCAGTGCGAAGTCGGCCACGAAAGAACGAAGGCACGACCGACAAGGAACTTCTTGTCTACGAAGCCCTTAGAAGGAAGGTCTTGGTGGTAGCGCGAGTCGGCGCTGTTGTTGCGGTTGTCACCCATGACCCAGATACTGCCATTAGGCACTGTGACATCGAAGACCATGCCACAAGGCAAAGTGTCTGGCGGTAGGTAAGGCTCGGTGAGCTGCGTGCCATTGATTTGAACCTTGGCCTCCGGCGCAGTGCACACGATGTGATCGCCTTCGAGCCCGATGACGCGCTTGACCAAGTGCTGTTCTGAGTCAGGCGCGGTAAAACCAAATGCCGACAAAAACCATTCACCGAATGCGACAAAACCGTTCGCCGGTTTGGTCGTGGTCGGGCCAAGCCAAGTGCCTGGGTCGCGGAACACCACGACATCGCCGCGGTTTAACGGCACGATGTTCGGCACGAGCTCATTGACAATGATTCGGTCTTGCTTAACCAAGGTGTTGTTCATCGAATCGCTAGGTATGAAGAATGAGCGAATCAAGAATGTCTTGACCAAAAGCGAAAGCACCAAGGCAATTCCGACGATGGTCACCAAGTCAATGAAGAAACTCACGAAGATGTTCTTCTTCAAGTTGCGCCAGCGACCAGATTTGCTTGGTGCTTGCTTCGGGGAATCCCCGTTAAAGGTCATAGCGAAATGCTAAACGAATTATGCGTTGTCGCGCTTCTCGCGGATCTTCGCCTTCTTACCGCGAAGGTCGCGCAAGTAGTAAAGCTTGGCGCGACGAACGTCACCCTTGCTTACTAGCTCTAGCTTGTCGATAACTGGTGAGTGCACTGGGAAAGTACGCTCAACGCCGACCTGGAAGGTTACCTTGCGGACAGTGAAGGTCTCACGAACGCCCTCGCCCGAACGACGAATTACTACGCCCTGGAAAACCTGAACACGGCTGCGGTTACCTTCAACGATGTTTACGTGAACCTTGACGGTGTCACCAACACGAAACTCTGGGATGTCTGACTTGAGGCTCTTAGCGTCTACTGAGTCAAGGATGTGCATTTTGAATCACTCTCTGTCACTGCGCGCAGGTCAATAACATCTAGGTTTTTGGTATTTGCCAAAGCTCCCCTGCGGCAGAGCACCTTGCGGTCGGCAACCTGTCTATCTTGCCACAAACCCTGCTGGCTAGCCAAGTAGATCTGGGCGAACCTGCTTGGTTCGCTCGAGCGCCTGCTGCTGGCGCCAAGCGGCAATGGCCGCGTGGTTGCCGCTGGTCAAGACCTCAGGCACATCGAACCCACGCCAGCTGGCCGGCTTGGTGTAGCTCGGATACTCGAGCAGGCCATCCGAGTGGCTCTCCTCGACCAGGCTCTCTGCGTTTCCGATTACCCCAGGGATAAGGCGAGCGATCGCCTCAATCATTGCGATGGCGGCAACCTCACCGCCGTTCAAAACGTAGTCACCCAAGCTGATCATGCGTACCTTGCATTGGGTTTTGGCATAGTCGACCACGCGCTGGTCGATGCCTTCGTAGCGGCCGCAGGCAAAGACTAGGTGCTTCTCGGTGGCCAACTCTTGAGCAGTCGACTGCTTGAACAGCTCTCCAGCTGGAGAAGTAAAAATCACGGTGGTCTCGGAAGTGAGAATTTCGTCGAAGGCTTCGCCCCAAGGCTCTGGCTTCATCAACATGCCGGCGCCGCCGCCGTACGGACTGTCGTCAACAGTGCGGTGCTTGTCGTGGGTGTAATCGCGAAGGTCGTGCGCTTCGAACTCGATCAACGATTTGTCGCGAGCTTTACCCAGCAGCGACAGGTCGAGCGCAGCAAAGTAATCAGGAAAAATAGTGACGGCATCGATGCGCATTATTCGCCGCTATCCTCGCGAACGCGAGCCGGACCACTGGTTTCGGCTCCGTCATCCTCGATCTCTTCGAACAAGCCGTACGGTGGTGTCACCGTGACCGTGCCATTCTTAATGTCGACAACCGGAACGATCTCTTTGACGAATGGAACCATGACCTCTTTGCTGCCGGTCTGCACAATCAGCAAATCTTGAGCTGGAAGGTGCTCGAGTCGATCGATCTTGCCAACCTCGACTGCATCGCGAATTACGCGAAGGCCGACCAGCTGGTGATCGAACCAGGCGTCGGCCTCGCCGGTAACTTCGTCGTCAGCAACATCCTTGAGCAAAATTGCACGAACGAGAGTGTCTGCCAGGTTGCGGTCGTTGCACTCTTCTAGAAAGAGCACCGGCATGGTGTTGTACCAGCGCAACTCTTTGACGGTGACGGTTTTGCCGTGCCACGGCGAAGACTCTGGAACCTGAAGATCGAGTACCGAGCCAGGCGCAAAGCGCAACTTAGGGCTGTCGGTATATAGCTCGAGTTTGAATGCTCCCTTTAGGCCGTGGGCTTTGACCAGGCGACCAACCCGGAGCTGGGTGCTAGAAATCGGTGTCCACCACGTTAACGCGAACCTTCTTGCCATCGGCAAGCGCGTTAATCACGGTGCGCAAAGCTTTTGCAGTGCGTCCACTACGCCCGATCACACGACCAAAGTCCTCAGGGTGCACGTGAACATCGAGCACGTCGCCATTACGCGAGCTGTGCAGAGTTACGGTTGCATCGTCTGGGTGATCGACGATCCCTTTGACCAAATGTTCGAGCGCAGTGGCAAGCACTTACTAAGCCTCTTCTGCTGCGGCTTCT
>JBDKLV010000044.1:0-24328 GCA_039795455.1 Actinomycetota bacterium | reverse complement strand
ACAGCTGGGCGGGTGCCACCTGGGTATAGGCGGGTGGCGTTGTCAAATGACACTGATGCCATGATTTTCTCCTCACCGGCAGGTACGTGCCGGACGATCCGTAGTGATAGAGCCGTGGGCGGTTGCCCGCGGTAGTCCTATTATTGCCCGTCTCGAGGCCTCGTTTAGACTAGAAAGCCTGTCCGATACCAAATCGAGACGAAAGGCATTTGATGAATCCCACTCCTCGTCCAACGCGTTCAGAACAGCGCGAAACAGCCCGAGCCCAGGCCAAGGCCCTCCGCGAGCAACACAAAAAGACTGAACGCCGCAAAGGGGTCCTTCTCAAGCTAGGCATCGGCGTGGGCATCCTTGGTGTCTTCGCGATCATCGCCACCGTCGTAATCGGTGGCATCAACAGCAACGGCGGCTCGGCAGCGAAGCCGACCAACATCACCGCTGACTTTGGAGTCAAGATCGGTGCGAATGGCGAAGCCTTCACCGCGACCCACACTCCGTCGCCAACCCCGACAGCTGGTGCAACCGCGGCCCCAACTGCGCCTGTGGCAATCGTCAGCTACGTCGACTACCAGTGCCCTTACTGCCAGATGTTTGAGCTTGCCAACCTCGACCAGATTCAAGGATGGCTAAACGACGGCACCGCAACTCTAGAAGTGCGCCCACTTTCGTTCCTTGACGGCCGTGCCACTCCAAACGAGTACTCGTCGCGTGCTGCTGGTGTCGCGCTCGCGGTTGCAAGCTACGACCCGAATCACTTCTTTGCGGTCAACAAGTACCTCTACGAGAACCAGCCAGCCGAGAACACCGCTGGCCCAAGCAACGACGCAATGCTTTCGGGCATTCAGGCTCTCGGAGTGAAGAACATGGATCAGATCACCGCTGCAGTCAAGGATGGTCGTTTCCAGAAGTGGGTACTCAAGAACACCACTGACATCTTCAAGGTGAACACCGACCTGGCCTCTCACGGAACTCCATACGTGACTGCCAACGGTCAGCTTTACACCGGCGCTGTCGACAACGCTGCTCAGTTCGCGCAGTTCGTCACTTCGCTACTGACTAAGTAAAAGTAGAATTACCAGAGTTCACCTTTGGTGAATCAATAGACACAGATTGCGTGGGTTCGCTCGCGTAAGGGGAATGGTTAATTTCCTCCGTAAATCATGTGCCTAGGCCGACTTGGCGCAATTGGCAGCGCATCGCACTTGTAATGCGAGGGTTGTGGGTTCGAGTCCCACAGTCGGCTCCAAAAAAAAGACCTCCCGATTTCCGGGAGGTCTTTTCTTTGAAGTTTCGGTTAACCGAGGAGCGACGCGAAAGCCTCGTAGACGAGGAAGGCTGGCCAAACGATGGCCTTGAGTAGCCCCAAGACGCCATCCCAGAATCCGGTTGCGTGCGAGACGAAGTAAATCGCAGCGCCGACCATGCCTAGAAAGTAGAAGCCGCTTGACTTGGTTCGAATCTGAACCTTTTCGTACTTTTTCGACTTCTTTGCGATCTTCTTTTTCAAGTTCTTCTTGAACTCTTCCTGGTCAAAGTATTCACTCATGAGTTCAGACTAGCCCTGCTGAAATGTGATGCTGACCGAGTTGATGCAGTAGCGATCGCCGGTAGGGGTCTGCGGGGCATCCTCGAACACGTGACCCAGGTGGCAACCGCAGTTCGCGCACAGCACCTCGGTGCGCTCGCGTCCCAGCGAGTGGTCAGGTCGCAGCTCGACCGCGTGATCCTGCTGAGGCTCATAGAAGCTTGGCCAGCCGCAGTGGCTGTCGAACTTGGCTACCGACTTGAACAGTTCGGCTCCGCATCCTTTGCAGGCATAGGTGCCGACACGGTCTTCGTCGAGAAGCTCGCCGGTGAAAGGCAGCTCGGTTCCGGCCTCGCGAAGTACGTGGTACTCAAACTCGCTGAGCTGCTCGCGCCACTCGTCTTCGTTTTTGTTTACTGAGTAAGTCATGATTTCCTCGCTTGGGTCGAACCGGCTCACTTAATATAAGTAGACGGTCAATTCGAAAGAAGCCCAAACTTGGCAGATAAATTCCCGGTCGACGAGTTCGATGCGGCACCGCAGCACGGTGGGCGTCATCGCATCCGTCGCACTGCCAAACACCGCGTGGGAGAGTTCTTCAAGATCGTCGCAATTTCGGCAGCGGTTGCACTTGTTGGATTCGTCGGCCTCAAGGGCATCGACAGCCTGAACTTTTTCGACAGCACGCAGGTCGCTGTAACCACAACCGAAAACTTGAGTCTGCCGCTCGTCGTCGTGCTCGACGGAACCAGCAAGGATGGCCTCGCTACCAAGTGGGCGACCAAGCTCGCCAAGAACTACAACGTCGCGACCGCAGCGAACTATTTGCCTGCGACCGGTGGCCAGGTGGCCGCTTCGACTGTCTATTACAAGGATGCAAACGACGCGAACACCGCCGGTGCGATTGCGAAACTTCTCGCTACCAAAACCGGCACTGCGGTGGTTACGCTCTCGAGTGACTTTCCTGATGCGATCACCGTGGTGCTCGGCACCGACCTGAACTAGTCAAAAACCTCAAAATCGGGCCTAAATGCCCTTCATTACGCTTCTATAACAAACGCTATATGGCCCTTTTGCGCATTTATTAGCGCCGAGCAAATCGCTACTCTTGTCAATGTCGTAGCAGTACACGCAACTTGCCTTGCTGTGCGATGCGATTCCGGAAAATCGGGATCGGTAACACAGCAACAGGAGTAACAATGGCAACTGGAACCGTAAAGTGGTTCAACTCTGAGAAGGGCTTCGGCTTCATCACTGAGGACGGCGGCGGCGACGTCTTCGTTCACTTCTCAGCCATCCAGACCGATGGCTACAAGGAGCTAAAGGAAAACCAGCGTGTCTCGTTCGACGTCAAAGACGGCGACAAGGGCAAGCAGGCTGACAACGTAAACGTTATCTAGTCCGGCTTTTCTCGAGATCCCGCTTCGGCGGGATTTCGTCTTTTAAGGCCTGGTTGCGACTATTTGCACTCTCACCCTTCGAGTGCCAAAATGGGTTAGCACTCCAATTCAGCGAGTGCCAATGTACCTATCTAGGAGAAATCCCAAATGGCAAAAATCATCTCTTTTGACGAGGAAGCACGCCGCGGTCTAGAGCGCGGTTTGAACATCCTTGCTGACACCGTAAAGGTGACCCTCGGCCCACGCGGACGCAACGTAGTTCTCGAGAAGAAGTGGGGCGCACCAACCATCACTAACGATGGTGTTTCGATCGCCAAGGAAATCGAGCTAGACGACCCATTCGAGCGCATCGGCGCCGAGTTGGTTAAAGAAGTAGCCAAGAAGACCGACGACGTGGCCGGAGACGGAACCACCACCGCAACCGTTCTTGCCCAGGCACTCGTTCGCGAAGGACTTCGCAACGTAGCTGCAGGTGCAGACCCAATCTCGCTAAAGCGCGGAATCGATAAGGCAGTTGCTGCAGTCATCGAAGAGCTGCACGCAATTGCAAAGCCAATCGCATCGAAGGACCAGATCGCTTCGACCGCATCGATCTCGGCGGCAGACTCACACATCGGTAACCTCATCGCAGAGGCAATCGACAAGGTTGGTAAAGAGGGCGTCGTTACTGTCGAAGAGTCGAACACCTTCGACATCTCGCTCGAGCTAACCGAAGGTATGCGCTTCGACAAGGGTTTCTTGTCGGCATACATGGTTACAGACCCAGAGCGCCAAGAGGCAGTTCTCGAAGACGCTTACATCTTGATTGCTAACTCGAAGATCTCGAACATGAAGGATCTTCTTCCTGTTGTCGACAAGGTCATGCAGTCGGGCAAGCCACTTTTGATCATCGCCGAAGACATCGAGGGCGAAGCCCTTGCAACTTTGTTGGTCAACAAGATCCGTGGCATCTTCAAGTCGGTAGCCGTCAAGGCTCCTGGCTTTGGTGACCGTCGCAAGGCCATGCTGCAAGACATCGCGATCCTGACCGGTGGTCAGGTTATTGCCGAAGAGGTTGGTCTCAAGCTTGAGAACACCACCCTCGACCTACTTGGCCGTGCCCGCAAGGTTGTAATCACCAAGGATGAGACCACCATCGTTGAGGGTGCTGGCACCCAGGAGGCTATCAACGGCCGCGTTGAGCAGATCCGTCGCGAGATGGACAAGAGCGACAGCGACTACGACCGCGAGAAGCTACAGGAGCGTCTAGCCAAGCTAGCCGGCGGTGTTGCAGTGCTAAAGGCAGGTGCAGCAACCGAGGTTGAGCTTAAGGAGCGCAAGCACCGCATCGAGGATGCCGTTCGCAACGCTAAGGCAGCCGTCGAAGAGGGCATCGTCGCCGGTGGTGGCGTGGCTCTGCTTCAGGCAAGCAAGAACGCATTCGAGAAACTTGAGCTCAAGGGCGACGAGGCTACCGGTGCAAACATCGTCAAGGTGTCGGTTGCAGCTCCGCTAAAGCAGATCGCAATCAACGCAGGTCTCGAGGCAGGTGTTGTTGCCGAGAAGGTAACTCACCTACCAGTCGGTCACGGTTTGAACGCCGCAACCGGTGAGTACGTTGACATGATGGCCGCAGGCATCATCGACCCAGTGAAGGTGACTCGTTCGGCGTTGCAGAACGCAGCATCGATCGCTGGTTTGTTCCTAACCACCGAGGCAGTTGTCGCAGACAAGCCAGAGCCAGCACCTGCTGCTCCAGCTGGTCCTGCAGGTGGCATGGACTTCTAAGAAATTTGCTAGCGAAATCGGGTGGTCGAAAGACCACCCGATTTTGTTTAAGGCGCGTTTGCCTAACGGCGGTTACAAGAACAACCGCATGTTTGCCGCTTCGATCTCTTCGTATTGAGTTGCCGCCATCGCGAGTGCTGAACCGATTTGTCCTAGCTGTTCGCGCACGGTGATGGAGGTTGTATTCCATCGGGCGACAAGGGACTGAAATTCGTTAGCGGCAACACCGCGCCAAGAGTCTTGCAATGAAGTGAGCTGCGCCTGAAGTGCGCCTACTTCGTTGTGAAGTTGCGAGATGGTGTTTTGAATTGAGGTGTTGGCTGTGTGAACAAGTTCACTGTCTACTTGAAATTGAGTCATGCGCCAAGTATTCGACTCTGTGCTGGCTCGTTGACTTGGTTCGGTAAATGCGTGGAAAACTCGGCTGCCGTGCAACCTGTGCCTAAGCCGGCAGCGTGACCCTGAAGGTGGCTCCGCCGCCTGGGGTCTCGAGGGCGACAATCGCCCCGCCGTGGCGTTGAACGATGGTCTTTACGATCGAAAGACCAATGCCGCTGCCGCCGGTCTCACGGTTGCGCGAGTTGTCTGCTCGGTAGAAGCGCTCAAATACCTTCTCACGCAAGGTCTCTGGGATGCCCTCGCCGTGGTCGCGAACTTCGAGGGTAGTAGTGCCTTCAAACTGACCGATAGCAATCTCGACCTGCTCGCCGGCCTTAGAAAAACGCGATGCGTTGGCCAGCAGGTTGGTGAGTACCTGACGCATACCGGCTGCATCCATGTTCACAAGGATGCTCGCATCACCTGTCAAAGCGTCGCCGTTTAGGTCGCACAACACAATCTTGCGCCCATTGTCAGCGACGCTCGCGTCGCGAGCCGCATCGCGGCAGAGTTCGACGAGATTGCCAGGGGTCTTGACGATTTTGGCATCGTCGTCGAGTCGAGCCAGGGTTAGCAGGCTCTCGACCAGCTCGCTCATGCGGTTGGCTTCGCTCTCGATGCGACGCATGGCATCGTCGAGCTCTTCTTTTTTGTCGAGGGCACCGATGCGGTAGAGCTCGGCGTAACCGCGAAGGCTGACTAGTGGGGTGCGTAGTTCGTGGCTGGCATCGGCAACGAACTGGCGCATGCGAGCAAGGGTTCGGTCACGTGCATCCATGGCGCCATCGATGCTGTCGAGCATGGAGTTGAGCGAATTGTTGAGGCGCCCGATCTCGGTGTGGCCGTCGTGCTGCAAGAGTCGCTGTGACGTGTCGCCTTCTTCAACCATCTTTGCGGTGCGCTCGACCTCGCGAAGTGGGCGCAGTGCCGAGGTGATGGTCAGCCAGATGGCCACCGCGCTAACGACAAGCAGCAGCAATCCAAAGCCGGTGCCGATGGCGGTGTAGCGAGTGATCAACGCTTCGTTCGAAGACTCAGGGAGCGCAACCACAACCGAACCCAGCATGGTGGTCAGCGGCAGGGCGAGCATTCGGTAGGTGCCCAGCGAAGTTGACGCGTTCTTGCCAAGTACGTTCACATCGAACGGAATACCGCCAAGCGCAACGACCTTTGCGGCCGTGAAGCTGCTCAAATTCGGCACGTCATTCTGCCCGTTGGCGCTTGAAACCAAGCCGATAAGCAGTGAGCCCGTCGAGTCGAGGTAGGCAATGTAATAGTCACTCGGCAGACGAGGCAGAGTGACAGTGTGCGAGGCCAGGCGCGCTTCGAGCAGCGCCGGGTCTTCGTGCTGAAGAGCCGTAGCGGTGCTCACCAAGAGGTTGTCGGTGTTTTGCTGCAAATAGGTCTTGAGCAGCGAAATGGTTCCGACGCTCGAAACCATCAGCAGCACGCCAATCAGGGCCACACTGAGTGCGGTCAACTTGGTTCGTAGCGAAATGCGATCCCAAGCTTTGGCGAGTTGCTGCTGAGTGGTCACGGATGCGCTTACTTCTTGTAGCCCGGAACGACCAACTTGTAGCCAACGCCACGTTTGGTCTGAATCAGTGGTTCGTCGGTTAGCGGGTCGAGCTTCTTGCGAATGTAAGAAACGTACGACTCGACAATTCCCATTTCGCCGTTGAAGTCATAGTGCCAAACGTGGTCGATGATCTTCTGCTTCGAAAGCACCTGATTTGGGTTCTCCATAAAGAAGCGCATCAGTTCGAATTCGGTAGGAGAGAACTCTACGAGCTCATCGTTCACAAAGATGTCGTGTCCGTCTTCATCGAGACGAAGCGGACCGACCTCGAGGTTGCCGCCGGTCTTTGCAGCGGCCTGATCCTCATCCTTGAGATTGCGGCTGAGAAGTTTCTTCACGCGAGTCGCAAGCACCTCTGGGCTGAACGGCTTCTTCATGTAGTCGTCGCCACCGATGGTGAGACCTGCTACCTCGTCGGTCGGAGAGTCTTTTGCGGTGAGAAAAAGAATTGGTGTGTGAATGTCCTTAGAGCGCAGCGCCTGGGTAACGCTGAAACCACTCATGTCTGGCAGCATCACGTCTAGAACGATTAGGTCTGGCTTTGCCTCTTCGGCGATTTTGATGGCCTCGTTACCGGTGCCAACGGCGGCAACACTGTATCCGTTGAAACGGAGAGTTTTGCCAACAACGTCGCGGATGTTTGGTTCGTCGTCGACGACCAAGATCTTGATGTTTTCCATGACCTAAGTTTCAGTAGAAGTGCTGGGCGTTTGCTGTGAGCCTACTGCGTAAAAGGTCTGAAGCGACTTAGAGGGTGGTTGGCCTGGAGGTCGCCAAACTACAGGGCGAAGTCGTCGAGGATCGTGTAGGCGTAGCCCTGCTCGGCCAGAAAGCGTTGACGATTCTGGGCAAAGTCTTGGTCAACGGTGTCGCGGGTGATCAGCGTGTAGAAGGCTGCAGCGCGGCCATCGGCCTTTGGGCGGAGCAGGCGGCCGAGGCGCTGCGCCTCTTCTTGGCGCGAACCGTACGAACCCGAAATCTGAATGGCCACCGAAGCCTCCGGCAGGTCGACCGAGAAGTTTGCAACCTTGCTCACCACGAGCTTGGTGATCACACCGGTGCGGAACTGCTCGAACAAGCGCTCGCGCTCGTCGACCGGAGTCTCGCCGGTGATCAGGCCAACCTGCAAGGTATCGGCAATCGCATGAAGCTGGTCGAGGTACTGACCGATGATCAAAGTCGGTTCGCCTTCGTGCTTGGCGAGCAGTTTCTGCACGATAGGAATCTTCACTGGCGACGTGGCGGCAATGCGGTAGCGGTCATCCTGGTTGGCGAGCGCGTATTCGAGTCGCTCGTTTTCATTCAAGTCGATGCGAATTTCGAAACACTCGGCCGGGGCAATGTAACCCTGCGCCTCTATTTCTTTCCACGGTGCATCGAATCGCTTTGGTCCGATGAGCGAAAACACATCGCCCTCTTTGCCGTCTTCGCGAACCAGGGTTGCAGTGAGTCCGAGTCGACGCTTTGCTTGCAGCTCGGCGGTCATTTTGAAAATCGGCGCCGGTAGCAGGTGCACTTCGTCGTAAATGACCAGACCCCAGTCGTTTGCATTTAGCAACGATAGGTGAGCGTATTCGTTTTTGCGCTTGGTGGTCAAAATCTGATAGGTCGCAATCGTGATCGGCTTGACCTCTTTGGTCGAACCCGAGTATTCACCAATCTCATCCTCTGTGAGTGTGGTGCGACGCATGAGTTCTTTTTTCCACTGGCGGGCACTCACGGTGTTAGTAACAAGGATGAGCGTGTTCGTCTTTGCGGTAGCCATTGCAGCCGCGCCAACAATCGTCTTGCCGGCACCACACGGAAGCACGACTACACCCGAGCCGCCCTGCCAAAACTTTTCGACTGCCTGTTCTTGGTAACCGCGGATGGCCCAGTCTTTGCCGCCTAGGTTGATTGCGTGCGGGGTGCCCTCGGCGTACCCGGCTAGGTCGTCTGCAGGCCAGCCGAGCTTGAGCAGCTCTTGCTTCAGGGCGCCGCGGGCCCACGGCTGAACACGGAAAGCGAGGTCGGTGATCTTGCCGCCCAGTAGCTCGGCGATTTTGCGGTGCTTGGCCGCCTCCATAAGTACCGGGTAGGAGTCGCTGACCAGCTCTAGTTCGCCGGTTTCGTCGCGGCGAATCACCAGACGGCCGTAGCGACCCATCGTCTCGGCGATGTCGGTGCGAATCGAGCTTGGCACCGCAAACTTGGCGTATTTATCGAGCACGCCGAGCACGAAGTCGGCATCGTGGCCGGCTGCGCGGGCGTTCCATAGGCCAAGCTTGGTGATTCGGTAGGTGTGAATGTGCTCGGGCGCGCGCTCTAGTTCGGCGAAAATCGCCAGGTCGTGACGAGCATCTGATGCCTGCTGATGGTCGACCTCGAGCAGAGCGGTCTTGTCGCTCTGAACAATCAGTGGTCCGCCAGTCATCCTTATAGCCTATTGCGATTGCCGACAGTGCTGCCGGCTACGCCAACTCAATCGAGACGATGGCATCGAGCGGAAGAGTTCGCTCAACATCGGCCTTGCGGTCTTTTCCGCGAAGTCGACCGTTGGCTAGGCCAACTGGTTCAATCACAAACTCGAGCTCTTTTCCTCCCGAGGTCTTGACTCCGATCTTCAACTTGCTTTTGAGTTTTATCGCCAACTGAATTTGGCGCATGAAATCATCGTCGTCTGGTTCGTTGCCAATCTTGTGGTCTGCCTGGCGCATGCGAGCAATATCTTCACGGATGCGATCTAGCACGCTCGACTTTTCTGTTCGCGATGCGATGGCCTTTGGTGAAATCACGCTTCCGTCGGCGGCGACTCGGATTGCCACGTGACCGGCATCGCGCAGGGCAAAGTAAATCAAGTCAGATTCGAAGCGCGAGATTAATCGCTTGTTCTCGTCGAGGTGCAGCGACAATGCCTTGAGTTTTTGGTCGTTCAGAAGTTCGGTAATCACAATCGGCTCGGCGCTGGTGATGACAGTTCGCCCATTCGCGGCATCGTCGCTCACGCGAATGCGACCGAAACGTCGCTCGGCTTCTTGAAGCAAGTAGGTCACCGGCTGTGGCAACTCCTTGCCAGATAGACGCGTCAGCAGTTCACGAATCTCGTCAGTGGTCATGCCCATTTCAAGACCACTCGAAACTGAGAGTGCCGAAAGTCGATAGGTGCTGGCCAGGCCAACCTGCTCAGTGACAGCGAAGCTGCGCACCTTGATCTCGATTTGGGTCGGCAGCGGGTTTGGGGCGATCATGCTCAGGTCAGCTTGAACGATTAGGCGCTCGTCACTGGCCGGTAGCCCAGCGGCCATTTGGGCCATAGCTTTGGCGGTATCGCCTTGCTGCAGGGCGAGCATCCATGATGTGACTACAGCGTTGATAGTTAGCCCCAGGCTCTCGGCGTAGCTCGCCAAAAGGCCGATCTGGCTGGCGGCAAAGTCTTCGGCCAGCGGATACTCGATGCGCAGAAGGCGCTCTAGGTTCACCGAAGGGGCAAGCTTTGGCAGAGTGGCTAGATTGGCGGCTCCGAATGCAGCTACCCAGCGTTCGGCGAGAAGTTTCCAGCGACCCGCGTTGTCTAGACTCAGCCAGTCTTCGGCACGATCGCCCAGTTGCCAACGTCCGTCCACAACATCGGCAATGTCGGCCCAGAGTGCGATTTCGAAAACGCGTCGAGCAAAGTCGACCGGCTTGGTTAGGTCGACGGCCAGACGCTTAAGTTCAGGAAGGCCAACCGAACGCTTTCCCACTTCACGAATGTAGCGCTGCTCCAGGTCGAAGACCACTTCGGTGATTGCCTGCAGCAATTCGAAAATCTGCATGCGTGCATCGCGGTCGATTGCTGACTGGTCGACATTTTCGATTGCCACGAATTCGTCGACAGCCGCGAGCCAGTGACCAAACTCGACCCGATCTAGAAAGTCTTGGGTGGTTTGGTACGGCAAATACTGCTCTGAGTCGACAATCAGGTAGTCGAGAAAAGTCTTAAACATTGCCTTGGTTGCGGCCGACTTGGCCGGGGCCTGTTTCAGTGCACCAAGCTGCTCTTTGTTGAACGAAGTCAGAATCTGGCGAATCGATTTTTCGCTTGCAAGTTGTTCGGCAAAATCGAAAAAATCACGGAGGTTCGTGGTGTTGATATTGCGGCGCTTAGCCAGGGCAACCAACGCTTCGTCATCGAGCTTGCGCAAAGCCCCCGCGATGCGTAGTTGATCTGACACTCTGAATACCTAGTCGCGCTGGCGATTTTCTTTCGAGCGGCTGGCGATGCTGGTCAGAAGCAGCCCAATCACGAGCAAGAAGCCAAGCGGAAGGCCGATGGTAGGAATCTGCCACATGATCGCCCACGGGGTCGCTCCGAAAAGCACCATCAACAAGGATGCGAGCAGGTCGAGTAGCGAGGCAGCAATGACCACCACCGCGGCAACCGCGAAGCGGGTCTCGTTTTTGTTGGTTGACTTCTCTGATTTGGCCATCATTCAAGACTACAAGCGCTGACCGACCCTAGGAATGGTCGGCGCCTTTGGCTAAAATGTTCGAGGTTAGAAAGAGGTACAAATGCCAACCGGCAA
This sequence comes from Actinomycetota bacterium, assembly GCA_039795455.1. Lineage (GTDB taxonomy): Bacteria > Actinomycetota > Actinomycetes > Actinomycetales > Microbacteriaceae > Rhodoluna. Next base: position 13,135 of record JBDKLV010000044.1, on the reverse strand, counting down.
GGTCAAGTTTTACGACGAAGATAAGGGCTTCGGGTTCATCGCATCAGACGAGGGCTCAGAGGTTTTCTTGCACGTTTCGGCCCTTCCTGCAGGTACCTCATCGGTCAAGCCAGGCACTCGAGTCGACTTCAGCCTGGTAGACGGCAAGCGTGGCCCACAGGCCATGGGTGTGCGCATCCTTGAGGCACCGGTCAGCTTGGTATCGCGCTCGCGCAAGCCAGCCGACGAAATGTCGATCATTGTCGAAGATCTAATTCGTCTGCTCGACAAGATCAGCGGCGACCTAAAGCGCGGCAAGCACCCTGAGCCAGCGCCGGCCAAGAAGATTGCGGCTCTGCTTCGCAAGCTAGCCGACGAACTCGATGCCTAAACCAACCGCAGAACAACTTCGCGATCGCGCCCGCTCGGCAGCGATTGAATCTGCGCCGCCAGTGAGCGTCGGTGACTTTGTCGGATTTGTCGACGAAGCCGAAGACGTTATCACCATGAAGTTTGCATCACGCCAAAAGGGCTACATCGGTTGGAACTGGCACGTGACTCTCGTAGTCACCGACGACGACGTTACCGTCAGCGAAGTGAACCTGATGCCTGGCGATACCTCACTGCTTGCACCCGACTGGGTTCCATGGGCGGATCGCCTCGCAGACTACAAGGCACTTCAGGCCGAACTCGAAGCACAGGCTGCGGCCGAAGCAGCAGAAGCTGCCGACTCTGACGAGAACGATGGCGACGATGACGGTGAGAATTCAGACGACGTCGATGCCGACATGGCCGACGAAATCGAGAACGACGAGTCAGTCGAAAACGACGACGATGTAGTTGCTGAAGACGCGGTTAGCGAATCAGTGACGGCGCTCGTTGATGAGAGCGTAGATGCCGAGGACGATGCCGAAAACGCAGGTAAGCGGCCACCAAGGTTCTTGCGCCGCCGACTTGGTCGGCTCAAGAAGAAGAAAAGCTAGAGCAAGAGCCCACGCACCCATGCCAAACCAAATGGCGATGCGGGTGTTCACCTTCAGCGGTTCTGGTGAAGGGTTACGATCCTCAGGCTTTAGAAACAGTGGCATCATTAGCCCAGCTGTGAAACTACAAAATCGATGGCGCTGGTCAGTTTCTGCACGTCTGCAAGTTCGGTCGCGGTAAAGGTCGCAATGCGCAACTGGTTGCGGCCGAGCTTGCGATACGGGTCGGTGTCAACGATGCCGTTGGCGCGAAGCACCTTGGCAACCGCTGCCGCGTCGACCTTCTCGTCAAAGTCAATTGTGCAAACTACCTGTGAGCGGTGTTCGACGTTACTAACAAATGGAGTCGCAAAACTGCTGGTATCGGCCCAGTCGTAGATGTGCTTCGAGGCTGCTTTGGTGCGTGCATCCGCCCAGGCAAGGCCACCGTTCTCGTTCATCCAATCGATCTGTTCGGCCATCAAGAAAAGGGTCGCAATCGCGGGAGTGTTCAGGGTTTGGTTCAGACGCGAGTTGTCGATCGCCGTCTTTAGGCTCAAAAACTCAGGGATGTAGCGATCGCTGGCCGCGACCCTCTCTGCGCGTTCGAGCGCGGCCGGCGACATGAGTGCAAACCACAAGCCGCCGTCAGAAGCAAAGTTCTTTTGCGGGGCAAAGTAGTAGACGTCTGTCTCTAGAGGGTCGAAATCGATACCTCCGGCAGCCGAAGTTGCATCGGTGAACATGAGAGCGCCGGCATCTGCACCTGCAACTCTTTTGACTGGCGCTACGACACCGGTCGAAGTTTCATTCTGTGGGTAGCCATAAGCGTCGACTCCAGCCTCGGCAACCAACTCGAGGCGTGAACCAGGCTGACCCGAGATGATGGTCGGTTTTTCGAGCCATGGGTTGGTTAGGGCATTGCCAAACTTGGCACCGAACTCACCGTGCACCAAAAGTTGTGCCTTGTTTTCAACGAGTGAAAATGCAGAGACATCCCAGAATGCCGTTGAGCCACCGTTACCGAGCACGATCTCGTAGCCCGCAGGGTTGTGGTACAAGTCGAGCAGTCCCTCTTGAACGCGCTTGACCAAATTTTTGATTGGAGCTTGACGGTGCGAGGTGCCCATCAGTGCCTCGCCCTCGGCTACGAAAGCCGAAAATTGCGCTGGTCGAACCTTCGAAGGACCGCAACCAAAGCGACCGTCGGCGGGCATGAGTTCTAGAGGAATTTTGATGTCAGACACGGGTTAATTCTAGGGATGAATCGCAGCGGGTAATCTGGACGAACGGCCAAGCAATACGGGGAACGATGGAACACGAAGACGACCTGATCGACACCACCGAGATGTATTTGCGCACCATCCTTGAACTCGAAGAAGAGGGCCAGGTGCCACTTCGCGCGAGAATCGCTGAGCGCCTGAACCACGCTGGCCCAACCGTCTCGCAGACCGTCGCGCGCATGGAGCGCCTCGGCCTGGTCACTGTTACAGCCGAACGACACCTAGAGCTGACCGCACAGGGTCGAGTTGAGGCCACTGGAGTGATGCGCAAGCACCGCCTTGCCGAGCGCCTCCTAGCCGACGTACTGGGGCTGGAGTGGCAGTTCGTTCACGAAGAGGCCTGCCGCTGGGAGCATGTGATCAGTGAACGAGTCGAGCGCAAGATCTTGAGCCTGCTAGAGAAGGTCGACGTTTCGCCTTACGGCAACCCGATTCCGGGACTGGATGCCCTTGGAGTCAAAGCCAACGAGACCTTTACCGCGGGAGTCGTTTCGGTCACGTCGCTCGTCGGCGAGAGCGAGGGCAAGACCTACGTACTCGCACGCATTGGCGAGCCACTGCAGCTATTTCCTGAACAGCTAAAAGACATGCACGACTGCGGTCTACTGCCGGGTGCCTCAGTGAAGATCGAGTTTGAGCCAACTCTGGTCAAGGTAATCGGCGAGCGTGGTTCGCTCGAATTCCGTCGCGACTTTGCTGCGCACCTTTTTGTGCGCGCCTAATTCGGTAACACGCCAAGCATCAGCTACTTGCGGCGCTTTTTTGCTTCGCTTTGGCTAGCTAGTTTGCCTGCCAAGAAGTTGGCAATGAACTTGTCTTTTACAAACCACTGGTAGAGCCCGATTGAAATTGCTGCGTCGACAATCACGCCAAGAACGAAAGCAACCGCCAGGCCAGTGTGCAAACTGGCAAACCACTTCTGCAACATAACCATGATCGGGTAGTGCACCAAGTACACCCAGTAAGACGAGTCAGATAGGTAGCGCACGAACTTGCGTTCGGTGCGCACGAAGAACAGGAACATTCCGATGAGCCCGAGCGCGAGCATCCATGTGGTGATCGAATAGCTCAGATGCAAAACGTCGTGGCGAAGTTCACCGTAAAGCTCGTTGGCATAGACCGCGAACGATGCCAATCCGAGCGCAATAAAGAATGGCCAGAATCTGCGAAGCCACTTCTCGGCCGAGGTCCAGTAGCGGTAAAGCAGAATTCCGAATTTGAAAAACATCACGTAATAGAGCACGAGGCCCAGTGGCGGAAATAACGAAGAGTTATTGGCAAGTGCGTTCGCGGTAAGAGTGAACCAGTCGGGAACGAGCGTGATTGCCACCGCGAGGATCAACACCGATAGCGGGTTGACGAGCCAGACACCAAGGGGGCGTACTTTCGCCGAGACCAGCGAGTGGTCGAATTTGCGCAGCAACCACTCGACCAGCAAGAGGGCCGCGCTAAACCATATGAGGTAGTAGATGAACCAGAGGTGCATCGGGCCGAGAGCCAGTACCTGGTCGAAGCTGACCGAAAAGCCAACCATTGACCAATAGCTCAACGGCAAGATTGTGAAACACGCGGCAAGCAACGGATAGAGCAGGCGACGTCGACGCTGCGTCGCGAATCGCGCCAGCGACCTGGTGTTCAGCAGGTATGCCGAGAAAATGCCTGAGACCATAAAGAAGGCCGGCATTCGAAAGTTGTGCCCAAGGATCGAGAGCAGAATCGAAGCCGTATCGGTCGGAGCCGAGGTTACGGGCTGCATACTTGCGGCCAAAGCGCTGGCGTGAACCACCAGGCCAAAGAACATCAGGGTGGTGCGGCTGGCGTCAAGCCCCGCAACTCGCCCTGAAAATCGGTTCACCTAGTCAGAATCAGTCCAAAAATGGGGGAAATCCCCACTTTTAAGAGGATTCCAAGGCGATTCTGAAAGTTAGCGCCGAGATTGCCGCCAAAGCTCTCGAATTGGCTAGGGCTCGAAGGCCACGGGTAAAATTGCTCGAAGTGGATGCCCGACCTCTAAACCGATCGGAGAACCGTCTTGGCCAAACCAGGCAACGGCAGACACCGCGCAGACGTCGAGACTTCTATTCTCGATTTCGAACTGCGCAGTCGTCGCTCAATTCGTGAAGCCGAACAGGCTCGCCTGACGCGCAAACAGCGTCGCGAGGCTAAACGCGCTGCACGCCTTGATGCCGAATTCTTCGCCGAGGCCAAGCCGCAGCAGAGCCGATACGTTGTCTCTGCCAAACGATCGAGCAAGAAACTTTTTGCCAAGCGCAGTGTAAAAACCGCAACCACAATGACAATCGCCGCCGGCTTGCTGGCAACTCTGGCGTTGCCGGCATACGCCTTTAACCCAGACATTGCGGCAATGGCACAGTTCACCACTACCAGCGCTGAGGCACTTGCCAACTCGGAAGGCACTCAGAACCTCACGGTAGCTGCCGTGAACACCGTGAAGTACGTTCGCGGAAACTACGGATCGATAGCCGCCAGCGAAGTGCAGCGTGAACGCACGCTAAATGCTTACCGCACCTATACGGGCCCGACGGCTACTGACTATTTGAGCAACCCGCTCTACTCAAACATTGACCCGGCGGCGGTACTTGCGGTCGCCGGTAAATACGTCGGCGTTCCTTACGTTTTCGGTGGAGATACACCGGCTGGCTTCGACTGCTCTGGCTTCGTCATGTTCGTCTTCTCGCAATTCGGTGTCGCGCTGCCTCACTCGGTGCACGCCCAGAACCGTCTCGGCGTTTTGATCAAACCAGAGGACGCCCAACCCGGTGACCTGGTGGTCTTCAACGACATGAGCCACGACGGAATCTACGCAGGTAACGGCAACTTCTACCACGCTCCTCGTCCGGGCGACACCGTGAAGCTTGCCCCGATCTTCACCAGCAACATCCACTTCATTCGCCTGGCTAGCAACAACTAATTCGTTACCAACTCGACACTTCGAGTTACCGAACCTGGCATGGCATCGGGCGTAATCTTCGAAACAGCAATCGTTTTTGCTGTCAGGAGGTGACCGTTAAGCTTTACAACTTGCCCGCCAAGCAAGCCATACTGCCTTGTTGCGGTTGCCAACGCCAACAGCAGCTGGCAATTTCTGCGCGTCGTCACTAATTGACGGCGCGTTTTTTATTGCCCGGATGATCGTCAACAAAGTCACAAGCCGGTGACTTCGAAAGGACTGTATGAAGACTTTGGTCTTGAATGCCGGATACGAACCGCTCGCGGTGGTGTCGTTTCGACGAGCGCTGATTTTGGTGCTCAACCAGAAGGCGACTGTGCTCGAGCAGAGCGCCGTCATCAAGGTGCGCAGCGCGACCGATGAGTTTGAGTTGCCGTCAGTAATTCTGCTTTCGCGTTATGTGCGCATCCCCGGCTCTAGAAATATTCCGGTGTCACGCCGTGGGGTGCTGCGCCGAGACGGTCATCGTTGCGCCTACTGCAAGCGAAGCGCGAACACGATCGATCACGTTCAGCCAAAATCGCGCGGCGGTTCTGACAGTTGGGAAAATCTGGTTGCGTGTTGCTTGCGGTGCAACAACAAGAAAGGCGACAAGACTCTCGCCGAAATTGGTTGGCAGCTTGGTATTACCCCAAAGATGCCGCACGGCAATTCGTGGATGGTTCGCGGCGCCGAGCGCGTAGAGCCCGAGTGGGAAAACTATCTAGCTGCTTAGCTTTCTTGGCGCACGCTGCTGCGTACCAGCGCCGCTGCTACTAGCGCTGCAATTGGAAATAGGAACGACCCGTAATTGCCAATCACTGTGCTGAGCGCGCCGAGCACTGGCCCAACAGTGAAGTTGGCGAAGTAGACCACAATCCAAAGCAAGGTTTGTTTTGCGTGCTGACCTTCTGGCTCGTCGGCCATTGCTGCTACTGCCATCGAAATGCCGATCGAGTTACCGATACCCCAAAGTGCGATACCGACAAATGGAATGTGAATGACCGGCGTCAACATAAAGGTGACCACGCCGAGGATTGCGATAACTGCCAACCACAGGATGATGCTCTCGCGACCGAATTTGTCTGCGATGCGACCACCGAAGAAGCGCATGACCACCATGCCGGCAGCAAAGCAAGTAAATGCCACGGCTGCCGATGAGGCGGGCATGCCATCGGTGGTCAAGGTGATTGGAATCCAGAGCACTGCAGCGCCTTCTGTAACCACAAAGGCGAATGCAATCGTGACGATTTTTAGGTAGCGCTTATTTCGCAAGACATCGATGACGGTCATCTGCTTGCCAGCGCCATCTTTGTGTGCCTCGATTTTGCCGTTGTCAGGTTTGATCATGTACGAAGCGAAGATCGACGCAATGGCGACGACCACACCGATGAGAATAAAGTCGACGCTGGTCGAAACGTCTAACTGAAGCAGCAATCCGGTCAGAGCGGCTCCGAGCAAAACCATGAGCGAGTAGCCGAGGTGAAGCATCGGAACGCGGTTTCGACCCGATTGACGGTTAATTTCGCCGGCCTCGAAGTTGTTATCGAAGTCGGCCGAGCCAAATGGCAGGCCAATCAATGCTGTGAAGGTGACGGCCAATATAAAGTTGTGCGCCTGCACCGCAAAGCCAAGGCCGACTATGCCAACGGCCATGAGCAGGTAGCTAATTAGCGATAGGTAACGCGAACCCAGTCGGTGCAGCAAGCGGCCGGCGAACAGCACGCCAACGATCGAGCCCAGACTGATGGTCATTTGGTACAAACCCATAGAAGAGTTACTAAGCGCGAAGGCGTCTTTGAGCGCAGGGCCTTGGTTGCTCCAGGTGGTCATCAGGATTCCACGGCAGGCGAAAAGAATGAAGATTCCGATGAACCAGGTGCGAGTTGTGATCGAGCGCATCCATTTAGCCTAAGTGGATAGGAGTGCCCCCGATAGGAATCGAACCTACGCACATGGTTTAGGAAACCACTGCTCTATCCACTGAGCTACGAGGGCGAACTATGGCAGTTTATTCCAGCCTTCCAAGGCTTGAGCAGGGGCGGTTTTAGGCTTTACCCATGTCCCAATCCCCAGAGTTCAACCAGTCTGTGTCTCAGAGCACCTGGGATGCCTGGGCGGCAGAACTCGAATCGATCGGTTTCACCAATCCGCTTCGTAATTTCGAGCGCAACATTTACGGACAGATTGATTTGAGCTCGGCGCATCCGGGTGGCTTCTCGCAATTTGTCGGCGCAAAGCAGACCACGCTGAGCAACTTAGTGCGAGACGAGCAGTCATTCATGCCCGCGCTCGCGGCAGCCAGACGACTGAAACAAAAAAGCGACCAATTGGCTGCACAGCTGGGCCTAGACACTCTTGGCCTGCTCGGCGGATTGCTCAACCTTCAGGCGGATGGCCTTGATCTGCAGTTGCCAATTTTCGTCTGGCCGATTCATCTGAACCATCGCGCCGACGACTTCGAGATTGAACTGGCTGGGCCAGCGCGAGTCAATCCGGTTTTGACCGCAGCGCTCAAATCGAATTACAACATTTCTTTGAACACCGGTGAGTTGTTGTCGCTGGCCGCGGCATCAACCGAAATCATGCCGCGCAGCGTCATTGACTATCTCGAAAGTGTGCTCGCGAGTGTCACCGGAATCCAGGTTCAACGTCTGCTCGTAATTACAACTTTTACCTCGGCCGCGTTCGAAGCCTCGAGTGATTTTGACCACAGCGTTACCAGCGTGATTGCGCGCCTGGCCAACCCGACTGGTTACGCGCAACTCGGCAATGTCGAAGACCGCGACTTCACGCTGGTTGCCGATGCCGATCAGGTGCAACGTCGAATTGTTTCGCGTGCACTGGCGGGGCAGAGCTTTGCGGTCGAAACTCTGCCTGGCTGCGGCTACACCCAGACGGTTTTGAACACGATTGCAGCTCTCGTCGAGTCTGGCAAACGTGTAGTCGTTGCCGCGCCTCGCGTGCAGACACTCGGCGAAGTAGCCGATCGATTCGCGGCTCTTGGGCTGCCTGGCTTCGCCGTTCGCAGCAAGTCGGCTTGGCTAGACCTAGTCTCGGCAATATCGCGAAACGAAAAGGCACAACTCACTTCGCTTGAAAAATCGAAGCAGGATGTCGCTTTGGCCACCGAGCAGCTCTCGCGGTATCAGGCATCCCTTGCCAAAGTTGATCAGCAGTTTGGTTTTTCGATCGGCGATGCCCTCGAGGCTCTTGCGCGGCTATCTGGAATGCCGAAGGCACCGCAAACGCGAGCACGCATAGAGAAACAGTTCTTGGGTGGTTTGAGTGACCGCACGCAGGCGCTGGAAGTTCTAAGCCGTGCAGAGCACATCGGTGTTTTCAAGGTCGGGCCGAAAGATTCGCCTTGGTTTGCCGCTCGTCTTGGTTCTCCAGAAGAAATTCAAACGGCGGTGGCGCTGGCAAAACGACTTCGCGATGTCGAGTTGGTAAAACTTCGCGAGCAGATGACCGACTTTGTCGAGAAATCAAAGTTTGTCGAGGCTAAAACCGTCGATGACTGGGGTGTCTACCTAAAACTTTTGTTGGGTATTCGCGAGACTCTAGATCGATTCGTGCCAGATGTATTTGATCGACCGCTGACCGAACTGATTACCGCTACCAGCGCGCGTAAAGAAGCCGGTGTTGGTCGCAGTGAAATGTCGGGCACCACTCGTCGACGCCTAAAGAGGTTGGCCAAAGAGTATTTGCGACCTGGCATGCACGTCAGTGACCTAAATTCTTCGCTGCGGCAGATTCAGGAGCAACGCGATCAGTGGCATTTGCTCACGACATCGGTGGCGGCTCCTACCGTTCCACTCGGTTTGAACGATGCGCAGGTTCTGTTCCAGAAATTTGTGAATGACCTAGACCAACTTCAGCAATATCTAGACCCCGAGGTTTGCAATCAAGCGCTTAGTCGCGTGAGTTTGAACGAATTGCAAAACTTGCTAAATGGCTTGGCCGACGGGGTAGAGGTTCTCGACAACTACGGCGAGCAGCAGGCTGTGCTTGGCGAGCTAAAGGCGCTGGGTCTCGCAGCTTTTGCTCGTGACTTGGCCGGGCTTCACCCGAAGCGCGAAGAACTCGGAGCCGAGCTCGACCTGGCCTGGTGGCAGTCGGTGCTCGAAATACTTATTCAGCGCGATTCGACGGTGATGCAGTTCAAGTCGCAGCAGCTCGATGAACTCGAAGCAGACTTTGCCAAGGCCGATGCCACCCTGGTTGAACGTGGTGCCGAGCATCTGGCTTGGCTGCTTGCAGATCGCTGGCATGCAGCGCTCGGAGCCAACGCGGGTTTGGTCGACGCTTTCAAGCAAACCCTCAAGGCCGGCGGCACGACTCTGATGCAGGTATTCAGGGCTGCTCGACCTATTTATGAAGCGCTTGCGCCGGTGGTCTTGGTTTCACCTTTCGAGGCGACTCGCGAGCTTTATGGGCAGAAGTTCGATGTCGCTCTGATTCTCGATGCGGCCGGCACCACGGTCTCCGAGAACCTAGCCGTAATCAAACGCGCCGACCAGGCAATCTTCTTTGGCGACGATGCCATTGCCGCAGCGCAAGGCTTCGATGTCGAGTGTCACATTCGCCCGCTGTCTCGAACTGCTGCGGTCGACTCGGCCTACCAGGTTGCCAAGGCTGCATTTGGTGTCGAAACGCTTCGCGTAAGTTATCGACCATTTGGACAGGTGCTTGCCACCCTGATCAATCGCGAGTTCTACCAAGGCCGCATCGTTTTTGAACCAACCGCAGATGAGTTCGATGGCAAGCGTTCGCACAGCATCGAAATCATCACCGAAGGCGCAAAGGCCAACACCACAGCCAGCGGTGCGACAGAGAGCCCAGAGGCCGAGGTTCGCCGTGTAGTTGATTTGGTCTTGAACCACGCGCTTTGGCACCCGGAGCAGTCACTGTTCGTGGCAAGTGCATCTCTGGTTCATGCCGAACGCATTCGAACTGCACTTGCCAAAGAATTAAAGGCAAAGCCCGATCTGGCTACTTTCTTCGATTCGCACGGACGCGAAAAATTCGAAGTGGTTTCGATTTCTGAATTGGCCCACCGAGTTGCCGACCGAATCATCTTTAGCGTCGGATTCGGCTTGAATCCTGGCGGCTCGGTAAGCAACGACTTTGGCTTGCTTAGCCACAGCGAAGGTCGCCGATTCTTGACCAATACCTTGGTGAGCGCCCGTCGCCAGATCACTGTAGTTTCGTGCATGTCGGCGGCGAGCATCCCTGTTGATGTTGCCGACGGTGCAAGATTGCTTCGCACTCTGCTCGAGTCGGCCGAAGACGGTGGCTACACCCGCAATGACTTGGCCGCCGACTCACTACTAGGCGACCTTGCCTCACGCCTGCGCCGATTAGGTGCCCGCGTCGACACCGGTTTTGCCGAGCGCCTTCCACTTGTTGTTGCCTATGCGAACACCAAGGCCGTCGTCATGCCAGACTCGGCCCTGCTCGGCAGCAACCTAACCGAGAAATTCAGACTGCGGCCGAACCTGCTGCGCTCGCTCGGCTTTGAATACATTCGCGTGCACAGCTTTGAGCTCTTCGCAGACCCAGCCTCGGTTGCTAGTCAGATTGCCGGGCGACTCCGCATGCCAATCGCGCAAACTTCTCCAAAGCTTTTCGAAAGCGACCGTGCCTTTGAAGACACCGACATGGCTTGGGGAGACAGGCCAACCTCAAACGACGATCAGCTGCGTCGCGACATTCCGCCGCACTACTAAATCGGTAGCGCTTAGCTGAACCAGAGCAGTTTCTGTGCGGTGATCACGCCGTCGATTGGGTGGTCGTGCGGCTCGGCCGGAACGCTCAACAAAACCTCGTTCTCAAATACGACTGCTACGACTTTCGGCCGCTTGCGACCGGCGAATACGGCAGCCAACGAACGGTCGTAGTAGCCCTTGCCCTTGCCGAGCCGGTTACCAATTAGATCGACTGCCAGCGCAGGAACAAAAATAAGGTCGGCCTCGGTGAGCTTGGCTGGCTTGCCGGTTGCCTCTTCAAATCCAAGTTGACCGAATTCGGTCTTGCCATCGAAATAGACCCAGTGCAGATCGCTGCCGGAAACGCTGGGCAACATCAGTTTGATGTCGTTATGAAGCGCCCAGTCGAGAAAACCACGGATGTTCGGCTCAAACTGAATCGGAAAGTAGGCGGCTACGGTGCGGGCCTTTTGGTCCAGGCAAAGCTGGCCAAGTTGTTGACTAAGTCGTTCGTCGAACTCGGGGTTTTCGACACGGCCCTGGCGCTGGGTTCGCAGCTCTGCGCGCAGTTGCTGCTTCAAGTCGGCGGTTTCACCCATGCGACTAATCTAGCCAAATGGCTCGCGGCATCAGATTGGAACACGGCGACATCGTCGTTCGTCTGGCGAATGTGCGCGACGCAAAAGTGCTCAAGCAATTGATTCTCGAGAACCGATCGTGGTTGCGCCCTTGGGAGGCAACTCATCCGCACGCTCCGAACAATTTCGATGTAAAAGGTCAGCTGCGCTTGCTTCGCGGTTACTACAAAGAGGGGTTGTGCATTCCTTTTGTAATCGAATATCGCAACGAAGTCGTAGGGCAACTCAATGTTTCGAGCATCATTCACGGTTCGCTGTCATCGGGAGTGCTCGGTTATTGGATTGCGCCGAACGTTGCCGGACTCGGAATCACTCCGACAGCAGTTGCGCTTGTTTGCGATTACCTTTTTGAGCACGTTGGCTTGCACAGAATTGAAATAGACATTCGTCCAGAGAACATTTCGAGTTTGCGTGTGGTGCAAAAACTTGGTTTTAGGTACGAAGGTTTGAAAGAGCGCTTCATTCACATCAACGGTGCTTGGCGCGATCACTACGTGTTCGCCTTAACCAGCGAGGAAGTCGGCGTCGGCTTAACGAAGCGATGGATGTCCGGGGCGATCGTCGAGGCAAAATATCCGTTTTCGACAAAAACTGTTAAACACACCGCGCGAGATAACCGCGAGATGGGCAGCTGACTCATATCTTTGAGTCATGAATTTCTCTCTCGCCAGCGGTTGGGGTCTTCTCGCCGTCGTGGCACTTTGGCTTTTGGTCATGGTGCCGGGGTGGGGTCGTTCCGATTCTCGAGCCGAGCGAGTTTCGACTAAAGGTCGAGAGTTAAAAAACAATTCTTCAAACTCTGCAATAAGAGTGCCTGTCGGCGTGTCGCAGAAAAAAAATTCTGACCAAAAATTACGCACTCTTCGCGCGATTTCTGGAGTCTTAACCTTCGTTTCGATTGCGGTTGTGGTGCACGGTGTCATCTCGATCACGACTAACTCGACTTGGTTCATCGAGGTGGCAATTGCACTCGCGGCACTCTCATTTTTCGTCTCAGTACTTCGTAACACCCGCCAAGAAACGCCTCAGAAGAGACGCGTAAGTACCCGCCAAAAGCAGGATGACCTAGCCCGCATGTCTTATTTCATAAGGGAATCAGCCCTAGACGACCTTGCGACAGAAGAACTGTTTGATGAGCGCGCCTGGTCTGGTTCGCGGCTACCGGAGTCATCACTAAATCGTCGTCGCGGCTCGATCGATTTGTCGCAACTAGCCGACGTAGTGTCTCTCGATGAAGCACGCGATGCATCCGATGCTTCGAAAATTGATTCACTGCAGCTTGATGTCATTCTTGAGCGCCGCAGATCATCAAATTAAAAATTTTTTCAAATTACGGCGTGTCAATTCAAATACCCGCTATTCGGCTAGCATTTTCAGTATCTGCAATCCAACCGTTGGGAGTAGTAAGTGTCACTTTTCAATCGTGCCAAGAAGGCATTGAAGGCTAACCAGGAGACCTTTAAGAAGGCCGCCGACGCAGCCCAAGATGTACTCGAGGCAGTTGCAGACGACGTCCGTGAGGAAGCTCAGGACGGTCTGCAAGAACTAGCAAAAAAGACAACCGCACTAAAGAAAGAGGCCACCATGGCAGTAAAGACCGCAACTAAGAAGG
>JBDKLV010000043.1:0-15157 GCA_039795455.1 Actinomycetota bacterium | reverse complement strand
AACACCACCGAAAGCGAAATGCTCCAGATTGAGAAGGGCTCTGCACTCCTGACAATGGAACGCACCGCTTACGATGCCTCGGGCAAGGCGGTCGAGTGGGGTCACCACTGCTACCGCCCAGACCTCTACTCGTTCGACGTAACGCTGGTCGAAAAGTAAATCTGCGAATTACTAGGGCTTAGTTACCGTCTGAGAAAGTCCGGTCTCGCGCTCACGCTTGAACGCTTCAAGCAGGGCCACCAGCGGTGTAGGGCCAAGACCCAGGCGGCGCTTGGTCTCTAGGTTCGACAACGATGAATCAACCGGCACTCCAGCCGAGAATTTCTCTGACTCAGGAACTGGCCCGAGCTTCACCATTGCAAAGTCGAGACCGAAAACCTCGCAGGTTTTCTCGGCGAGCTGCATGCGAGTGACGGCATCGTCGCCAACCAGGTGGAAAGTTCCGACTGCCTTGCGCGACACCACGCGCTCAATCTGCGCACCAATTTCGGCAGCGAGCGAAGGGGTCGTGATCTCGTTTACAAAGTCAGGGCCCCACACGGTGAATTCTTCACCGGCAGAAAGTGCACGAACCAACGAGTCAACAAAGTAGCCGAATCCGACATCTTGACTTCGTGGTGGGTTCGCTGCGGCACGATGCATTCCCATCACTCCGGCAATTCGACAAATCGCGTGCGAGTCTGGAGCAATGTCGCGGCAAGCCTGTTCACCCAGCGCTTTTAGAAAGCCGTAAAGGTTGATTGAGTTGCCTGGATTAGTTTCGGCGACCATGTGGCCTGTGCCATCCATGATCCAGTCGGTAGAAATGTAAATCATTTGTGCCTCGGCCGAAACCGCTGCTCGAGCCACTCGGGCAGTCATGCCGACATAAGAGTCATAGGCAAATTCGCGATCATCGACTAGGCGATTGAAGTCATTCGCGATTGCGCAGTGAACCACAGCGTCGCAGTCGCTGAGCGCCTCACCGAGTGCTGCGACTGAATCGAAATTCACCACTCGAGTAGACCAAGCCAAACCAGGCTTTTCACCGCGGACGAGCCCAACAACATCGTGCCCAAACTCGGTCAAGACACTGGCAATGTTGCTACCGACGAAGCCTGTGATGCCAGTGATTGCGATTTTTGACATTTGCACCTTTTGGTCTGAGCGTGTGGTTTATTTTGACATAATGTTCTAACAAAGTCATTTCAGCACGGAGGAATCATGGGCGACAAACTACGCGTTGGCCTTATCGGCACTGGCCGCATCGGTCTGGTGCACGCCATCAGCATCAATGAAAACAAGGATTGCGAGCTCACCTACGTGGCCGATGTCTTCATCGACGGTGCCAAGAAGATCTCTGACCAGTTCGGCGGCAAGGTCACTGCAGACCCGCGAGAACTGATCAACTCGGGCGAAGTCGATGCCATTGTGATCGGCTCGCCTACCCCAACCCACCTCGAATTGCTCGATGCGGCAATCGACGCAGGCGTGCACGCACTCTGCGAGAAGCCAATCGACCTCGACATTCAAAAAGTCGACGCCATGCTGCCTAAGGCAAGTGCAGCGAAGATCAACATTTCGCTGGGCTTCAACCGTCGATTTGACCCAAACTTTGAAGCCATCCACGACCGCGTCAAGGCCGGCGAACTCGGCACCCTTGAGCAGCTCATCATTTCGAGCCGCGACCCAGGCCCAGCCCCTCGTGAGTACATCGCCGTTTCGGGCGGCATCTTCAGAGACATGACCATTCACGACTTCGACATGGCTCGCTACTTTGTGCCAGAGATCGTTGAGGTTACCGCTCGCGGTGCCAACACCTTCTGTGACTACATCAAGGATGAGAACGACTACGACAGCGTCAACGTAATCATGCGTGGTCGCAACGATGAACTCATCACCATCATCAACTCGCGTCACGCGGCTTACGGTTACGACCAGCGCCTCGAGGCCTTCGGCGAAAACGGCATGTTGGTCGCATCGAACTTGGCGAAGACCACTGTTCGTTCGTACACCGCAAACCACACCGAGCAGCGCGACCCATACATGGAGTTCTTCTTGGAGCGTTACGCAATTTCGTACCGCCGCGAGTTGGCTCTCTTCGTCGAAAGCGTTCAAACCGGCAAGCAGTTGAACCCTTCATACCAGGATGGTCGCGAGGCACTGTTCTTGGCAGAAGCAGCACTCGAGTCGGCCAAGACCGGAAAGACCATCACTCTGTAATCGAGTTTCGGATAGCTCCGAATAAAAAAGGCGGCTGGTTTCCCAGCCGCCTTTTTTTGCAATTCGTTTACAGTTCGGCAATCACCGAACGCAAGAACTCAACTGAAGCCTTGGCATCGGCCAGCGGGCCTGCGCCTTCGGCAGGTTCGGCCTGAAGCACGCAGTCTTGCTCGAGAACGAACCAACCCTGATAGCCGTTGGTCAACAGGTTGCGAACGATCGAACGAATGTCGACATCGCCCTGTCCGAGCGGGCGGAACATTCCAGCAACCACTGCGTCGTAGAACGCGACATCGCCAGCGATCACCTTGTTGGCCAACGCCAAGTCGACATCCTTGAGGTGTGAGTGGGCAACGCGATTAGGGTGCTGAGCCGAGAAGCCGACTGGGTCTGCCCCGCCGACCACAAAGTGACCAGTGTCGAGGCAGAAGCTGATCGAACTTCCGGCAGCAATACGCATGATGTCGTCTGGAGTCTCGACCATGGTGCCTACGTGTGGGTGCAAAACAGCCTTCACACCAAGTGAAGCGGCGTAGTCGTTGATGCGGTCGAGGTTCTTGAACAACAGTGCCCAACCAGCGTCGTCAAGCTCAGGTCGCTTAGCGTCGTAACCGACAAGACCGGTATCGGCGGCGAGCACCAAGGTGTTTGCACCCGCTGCCAAGTAAGACTCGAGCTCTGCCTTTACTGGTTCTAGCGGGTCGTGATCCTCTTTGTGCAGTAGCACTACGAAGAATCCGCCGGTAGCGTGCATGCCCAACTTGCTAAGCACTTCTGCTCGCTCCGATGGTTCGACTGGCAAGAATCCGAGCGGACCGAATTCGGTACCGGTCAACCCAAGCGATGACATCTCGCCAAACACGCGTTCAGGAGACATCTGGTGACCCCAATTTGGAACCTCGCAAACACCCCAAGAAATTGGGGCTCCGGCAATCTTGTCGTACTGCATTAGTGAGCCTTTCCTGCTGCGGTAGTTCCGGCTACCGGTGCGATTTTGTGCCAACCGCCGTCGACGGCCGACTGCTCAACTGCGTTGAGCACGGCTGCCGAGGCAACTGCATCGTTGATATTTGAGTTGGTGTGAGCGGTACCCATAATGGCTTCGACGAACTTGCGAGCCTCGATCACCTTCAGGTCGTCGTACCCCATGCCGGTGCCAGCACCAGGCTGGAATTTGCCGAAGTCGCCAATTCCCGGGCCTGCCATTACGCGGGTGTAACCAAGGTTCTCGCCACGACGGTTCTGAGTGATCTCAAACTCATTCATGCGCTCAAAGTCCCAGATGAACGAACCCTCGGTGCCGTAAATCTCGAGCGCGTAGCGCGCGCGAGGCCCAACCAAAACTCGCGATGACTCGAGGGTGCCAACGGCACCTTCTGCGTTCGAATTCTTTCCAAAACGGATGAGCATGGCTGCGTAGTCTTCGTTCTCTACATCGCCCAGCTCGCCGCCCTCGACTACGTCGAAGTGAGTTCCGACACCCATCTGCTGAATCGGGCGCTGGGTGTGCACGGTGTGAGTAAGACCAGATACTTCTTCGATCGGGCCGAGCACGTAGTGCACTAGATCGACGAGGTGTCCCATCAAATCGCCGAGCACGCCGCTACCGGCAAGCTCACGCTTGAAACGCCACGAAAGTGCACCGTTTGGTTCGCTCGAGTAGTCGGCAAAGAACACGCCACGCACATTCATAATGCGACCAAGCTTGCCTTCAGCAATTAGTTTGCGAGCGTGCTCGATGGCCGGAACATTTCTGTAGTTGAAACCAATCGATGAGAGCACTCCGGCAGCCGCTGCTGCAGCTGCGATCTCGCTCGTCTCTGCCAACGAACGACCGGCCGGCTTCTCGAGCCAGAAGTGCTTGCCAGCTTTCGCCGCAGCGATGGCAATCTCTTTGTGCAAGAAGTTAGGTGAACAAATCGAGACGACGTCGACATCTGGGTGGTTTAGCACCTCGTGGTAGTCGAGGGTTCCGCTCTCATAGCCCAAGACATCCTTGGCGTAATCAACACGCTCTTGAACGGTGTCTGCGGCGATCACCAGGCGAGGCTTCACACCCAGTTCTGGATAAACGACCGGCAGTGCCTGGTAAGCGCGGCTGTGAACTTTGCCCATCCAGCCGACTGCAACCAGTCCGACGCCCAGTGGTTTCGAGGTCATGGAGACTCCTTGATTTGTAAGGTTCAGCACAGCATAACAAGAGTTTGATAGAACAAACCTACCGCCCCGTAAATACAGGCAAAAATGCCGACTTCCTTACAAACAAAGGGCTTTGACAGGTCGGGTATCGGTTTCATAACGACACGACATTTGGCGAAATCTGCTCGAATTGTTAGGACATACTAAACACTATTGGGTCCGATACCCGATGTAACAACTCAATGTTGAGAGGAAAACAATGTCATTGAAGACAAAGGCAATCGCACTTGTAGCTGTTGCTGCTCTTGCACTAGCTGGCTGTTCAGCACAGACCGCTACCACTGCAAGCACCAGCGACCACAAGGACCTAAAGATCTGTGTTTACACTCACGGTGACGGCGGTTCGTTCTGGTCGGTAGCCCAGAAGGGCGCAGAGGCAGCAGCAGCTGACCTAGGCGTAACCCTTGACTACCAGGGTTCGAACAACGACGCTGCGAAGCAGGCTCAGACCATCGACGCTGGCGTAAGCGCTGGTTGCTCGGGTATTGCAGCTTCGGCTCCAGACCCAGAGGCAATCAAGGCTGCAATGCTTAAGGCACACGATGCAGGCATCCCAACCGTAACCATGAACTCGGGCTCGGCAGTATTCGCTTCGCTCGGTGCATTCACCCACGTTGGCCAGGATGAAATCATCGCTGGTGAGCAGGCTGGTCTAAAGTTCAACGCTATGGGCGTCAAGCACGTTCTTTGCCCAATCCAGGAAGCCAACAACGTTGGTCTACAGGACCGTTGCAAGGGCCTTGCAAACACCTTCACCGGAAAGGTAACCAACTTCAACCTTGACGGTGGATTGGCTGACCTAACCGCTGCTTCGGCAAAGATCAAGGCTGCACTTCAGGCTGACAAGAGCATCGACGCAGTGTTCGCTTTGAACGCTGACATCGCTGCAAAGGCAGTTCTACCTGCAGCAACCGACCTAGGCCTAAGCCTAAAGATCGGTACCGTCGACATGTCGCCTGAGGCTCTAGATGCAATCGCAGCTGGAACCATGGAGTTCGCAATCGACCAGCAGCAGTACGCACAGGGCTACATGTCAGTAGTTCTTTTGTACCTAGCACTAACTAACGGCAACGAACTTGGCGGCGGCGCTCCGATTTACTCGGGTCCTGGCTTCGTAACCAAGGACAATGTTGACAAGGTTAAGGCGCTTGTAGCTGCAGGCACCCGCTAGTCACTAGTCAGTAAATAGGGGTGGTGGATCGTTTATCCGGTCCACCACCCTTATTTCTCTAAACGCGTCAAAGCTTTATTGCAACGAAAGGTTCCAAATGACCACCGCTCAAGTTGATGAGAGAGTCAAGCAGGCTTCGCTCGTCACCCGCATTTTCCGCAGGCCCGAGGTAGGAGCACTACTCGGCGCAATCGCGATCTTTATTCTTTTTACCTCTACTGACACCACTGGCAACTTCTCGCACCTCGGCGGCATCGCCGGTTGGACCGACATTGCCGCCCCAATCGGCATGGTCGGTATCGCCGTTTCACTATTGATGATTGCCGGCGAGTTCGACCTTTCATCGGGTGTCATGGTTGGTACCACTGGTCTTCTGGTTGGAACCTTGGTTCAAGAACTACACATGAACATCTGGTTGGCAATCATCATTGCGATGGTCTTCGCTACCGGTGTCGGCATGCTTAACGGCTACGTAGTAGTCAAGACCAAGCTGCCATCGTTCATCGTGACTCTTGCCACCTTCTTCATCTTGAAGGGTGCCAACATGGCAGTCACCATGATGATTACCGGCGCAGTTCGCGTTACCGGAACCGACAAGGCACCAATGTTCAAGTCGGCACACGACGTCTTCGCGTCGACCTTCAAGCTCGGCGGAGTCGACTTTCAGGTATCAGTTCTTTGGTGGGTTGGTCTGACGGTAATCGCAACCTGGATTTTGACCCGTACCCGCTTCGGAAACTGGATCTACGCATCGGGTGGCGACGCAAATGCCGCTCGAAACGCCGGTGTAAAGGTAGACCGCACCAAGATCCTGCTATTCATGCTCACCTCGCAGACCGCTGCCCTAGTCGGCATCATGTTCGTCTTGCGTCTTTCGGGCATGCAGGCAGGTCAGGGTGTTGGCCAGGAGTTCTTCTACATCATTGCTGCAGCAGTAGGTGGAACCTTGCTAACCGGTGGTGCCGGTTCAGCAATCGGTGCATCTATCGGTGCGATCATCATGGGTATGGCGTACATCGGTATCCCTTACTCGCTATGGAACTCGGACTGGACCGCAACCTTCTTGGGCATCATCCTGTTCTCGGCCGTAATGATCAACACCTACATTGGCCGCAAGGCTAGAGGGGGCAAATAAATGTCAAACGCACTCGAACTTAAAGATGTCGAAAAGAGCTTCGGTAGCGTCATTGCCCTTCAGGGTGTAAGCGTTCAGGTTGCTCCAGCATCTGTCACCTGTGTTCTAGGTGACAACGGTGCCGGCAAGTCGACGCTGATCAAGATTCTTAGCGGTGTGCACGCGCCGACCAAGGGTCAGTTTCTTCTAGAAGGAAACCCGGTCAGCTTCAGCTCTCCGCGCGACGCACTCGACAACGGAATCGCAACCGTGTTCCAAGACCTTGCGACCATTCCGCTCATGTCGATCTGGCGTAACTTCTTCATTGGCAATGAAATTCGCAAGGGTTGGGGGCCGTTCAGCCACCTCGACGTCAAGAAGATGAAAGAGATCACAAAGCAGCAGCTACTCGACATGGGTATCGATCTGCGCGACCCGAACCAGCCAATCGGTACCCTGTCGGGCGGTGAGCGTCAGGCGGTTGCCATCGCTCGTGCCGTCTACTTTGGTGCCAAGGTGCTGATTCTCGATGAGCCAACCTCGGCTCTAGGTGTTCGCCAGTCGGGAATTGTGCTCAAGTATGTGCTTGCCGCCAAAGACCGTGGTGTGGCCGTAATCTTTATTACCCACAACCCAGACCACGCAATGCTGGTCGGCGACCGCTTCTACTTGCTCAACCGTGGCCGCCTAATGCACAGCTGGGAGCGCGCTCACGTTAGCGGCGACGAGCTACGCAAGGCTATGGCCGGTGGCAAGGAGCTCGAGGCTCTCACCACCGAAATCGAAACGGTACGCAAAAAGTAATTCAAACGAAAAAGAACCGGAGTCCAATCGGGCTCCGGTTCTTTTTTATTGAAAGGTCTTTAGCCGCGGTCTTTCGAGCCGTTGCCGAGCAGAGGTTTCTGCTTCTTGCGGGCCTCGACGTAACCAGCGTAGGCATCCTGGGTCGACTTGAGAGTCGAGATTGGCGAGATTGGTACATCCCACCAGCCTTCTCCGCTTGGCGCATAGACCAGCGGGTCATTGTTGATATGAATCAGAACCGGGCCACCCTCGTGTGCCTTTGCCACCTTCATGGCGGCGCTGAGGTCGGCGATCGAGTTTGGTCCCGGGTCAACGCGAATGACCTTTACACCGTATGACTCGGCATTAGCAGCCAAGTCGATCGGCAACTTGTCGCCGTTCTCGTGAGTGTTGGTCGCGGCATCGCGGTAACGGAACTTGGTGCCGTAACGCTTTGAGCCGACATCTTCAGACAGGTGACCGATTGATGCGTAGCCGTGATTCTGAATTAGCACGGTGATGAACTTGAGACGCTCTGCTACTGCGGTGACCAACTCTGTGTGCAGCATGAGGTATGAGCCATCGCCGACCATAACAATCGCGTCGCGGGTCTTGTCGGCACGAGCTACACCCAAGCCGGCAGCAATCTCGTAACCCATGCACGAGAAGGCGTACTCAACGTGGTAGCCCAGCTCATCGCGCACGCGCCAAAGTTTGTGAAGGTCGCCAGGTAGAGAACCGGCGGCACAGATGACCACGTCGCGAGGGTCGCTCGCCTGCTGAACAGCGCCGATGATCTCGGCTTGCCCAGGTAGTTCGCGCTTCTGATCAACGAACGCCTCGTCAACGACGGCGTTCCAGTGACTCTTTTGGTCGGTGTATTCGGCAACGTAATCAACCGAAACCGAATACCCACTCAGTGCGGCGGCCAGCTCAAACAAGGTTTCGCGCGCATCGGCAACCACGGGGATAGCACTGCCGTGCTTGAACGCATCGAACGAAGCAACGTTGATGTTCACAAACTTGACGTTCGCGTTCTGAAAAGCGCTGCGGCTAGCTGTCGTGAAATCGCTGTAACGCGTTCCGACACCAATGACTAGGTCTGCATTTGCGGCAATTCGGTTGGCGGCAGTGGTGCCGGTAGCACCGACCGAACCTAGGTTCTGGGCGTGATCCCAATTGAGCGAACCGACGCCAGCCTGCGAAACGCCAACCGGAATCTTGGTCGCCTCAACGAATGCCTTTAGCGCCGCGTGAGCGTCTGAGTAAATCACTCCACCGCCAGCAACGATCATCGGGTTCTTGGAATTCTTAATTGCCTTGACGGCGGCCGCGATTGCAGAGTGCTCTGCACGAGAGCGACGGATGTGCCACTCACGGTCTGCCAAGAACTCTTCAGGCACGTCAATAACTTCGGCCTGAACATCCTCGGGAAGTGCAATGGTCACAGCACCTGTTTCGACAGGGTCGGTCAAAACGCGCATGGCCTGAAGCATTGCGCTGAACAACTGATCTGGTCGATTCACTCGGTCGAAGAAACGTGAAAGTGGTTTGAATGCATCGTTCACGGTGATTGTTGCGTCATGAGGCAATTCGAGTTGCTGCAAAACCGGGTCTGGCATGCGGTTGGCGAAAGTGTCGCTAGGTAGCAGCAAGACCGGTAAGCGGTTGGTTGTAGCCACAGCCGCAGCGGTCAACATGTTTGCGGCACCTGGGCCGACCGAGGCTGCGCAAGCATAGGTCGAGCGGCGGCGGGTCATGCGCGAATAGGCAATCGACTCGTGCACCATGGCCTGTTCGTTGCGGGCCTGGTGGTAAGGCATTGCCTGTGGGTCGGTCTCAGCCAGCTGCAAAAGCGCCTGGCCGATGCCAGCAACGTTGCCGTGGCCGAAGATGCCGTAGATACCTTCGATGGTGCGAACTCGCACATCGCCATCGACGGTGTACTGGTGAGCCAAGAACTCAACGATTGCTTGACTGACTGTCATGCGACGAGTTGCCATGGTTAGTTTCTTTCTGTGAACGGCAGACGCGGATCGGCATCTTGGTGGTGCCAGGTCTCGCGAATCCAAGCCTGGTTCGGGTCATCGGTGATATTCCAACTGCGGTCTGGGTCTGGGCCGGCCATCACATTGAAAAAGTACAGATCTGTGCCAGGGATCGCCGCTGCCGGACCATGCCAACCGTAAGGAACCAAGGCGACATCGCCGCTGCGCACTTCGGTCGAGACATCGATAGGTCGCTCGTCACTTGCGTAAACACGTAGATAACCGGTTGGGTCGGCTGGTGTCACATCTGCACCTCCGGCAACTCGAGTCTCAAAGTAGTAAATCTCTTCAAGGTTGCTCTCGACGCCTTCTATGTAGGTGTCGTGTTTATGGGCAGGAATGCCAGACCAGTTACCACTCGGCACAATGACCTCGACCACAATGAAGCGCGAAGCATCAAGTGAACTTGGGCTGCCAAAATCGTGAACCTGGCGACTCTCTCGACCCGCGCCGCGAATGAATACAGGCACCTCGCCAGCAGGCATGAACTGCACGGGCTTAAGGTCTTGTCCTGCGGTTTGAGCAATCATTACTCGCCCGTCACCCTCAATGAAAACTTCGGTTTCCATCGGCAGATATAGAACGTCGGTAGGCCCAGCAAACACGGATGCACGACCGCCAAGTCGCTGTTCAACAAAGTCAGAGTGACCGACCAAACGATATTTGATCGACAGGCCTGTTGACTCGAGCGCGAAAATTACGCTTTCATTTTCATCGGCAGGCAGGTGCAGCTTGCCGCGCTTGAGTGAACCGACTCGTAGGCCGGTGTGTTGCCAGCCTGGCAGGGTGCTGTCGACGACGACATCCCAGCCATCCTTGGCTAGCTCACCGTTGCGATAAACCCACGACATGGTTAGACGATAGTGGGCTTTAGTTCTGCGGGAAACCGAGGTTAATGCCACCGTGGCTAGGGTCTAGCCAGCGCGAGGTGATTGCCTTGCCACGGGTAAAGAAGTGCACACCCTCGACTCCGTGAGCCTTGGTGTCGCCAAATAGCGAGTTCTTCCAGCCACCGAACGAGTAGTAAGCCACTGGCACCGGAATCGGCACGTTGATGCCGACCATGCCGACCGCGATCTCGTACTGAAAACGGCGAGCAGCTCCGCCATCGTTGGTGAAGATTGCGGTTCCGTTGCCAAATGCGCCCGAATTAATTAGCTTGACACCCTCATCGTATGAATCAACGCGAACAATCGAGAGCACCGGGCCAAAAATCTCTTCGGTGTAAACCTTCGAGGTAGTTGGCACATTGTCGATCAGGGTTGGGCCAAGCCAGAAACCGTTTGAGTCTCCGTCAAAGTCCTGGTTGCGTCCGTCGACCAAAACCTTGGCACCGTCGGCAGCAGCAATGTCGATGTACGAGGCGACCTTGTCGCGGTGCACCTTGGTAACCAATGGGCCCATGTCGCAACCGCGACGACCGTCACCGGTGCGCAACTTGCCCATGCGCTCGATGATTTTTGGAATTAGGTTGTCTGCCACTGGCTCGACTGCAACGACAACCGAGATTGCCATGCAGCGCTCGCCTGCCGAACCGAAGCCAGCATTGATCGCCGAGTCGGCAACCAAGTCGAGGTCGGCATCTGGCAAAACCAGCATGTGGTTCTTTGCTCCGCCAAGTGCCTGAACGCGCTTGCCATGCTTTGAGCCGGTCTCGTACACGTACTGAGCAATTGGCGTAGAACCAACAAACGAGATGGCCTGAACCTCTGGGTGAGTCAGCAAACCGTCGACCGACTCCTTGTCACCGTTTAGAACGGTGAAGACGCCGTCAGGAAGACCTGCCTCTTTCCAGAGCTTGGCCATCCAGATGGCCGCACTTGGATCTTTCTCAGATGGCTTCAGAACGACGGTGTTACCCGCCGCGATAGCAATCGGGAAGAACCACATTGGAACCATTGCAGGAAAGTTGAATGGGCTGATTACGCCCACGACGCCAAGAGCCTGGCGGGTCGAGTAAACGTCGACACCGGTCGAAGCGTTCTCGGTGTAGAAACCCTTGAGCAAGTGAGGCATGCCACAGGCGAACTCGACGACCTCTTGGCCTCGCGAAATCTCGCCCAGCGCGTCAGACAAAACCTTTCCGTGCTCACTGGTGATGATTTCGGCGAGCTCAGGCTTGCGCTCGTTTAGCAGCTCACGAAACTTGAACAGGATGCCCTGCTTGCGAGCCTGCGACATGTCGCGCCAGGCTGGCCACGCTGCGGCGGCCGATTCGATAGCGAGCTTGATCTCATCCTGGTTAGCAAGCGCAACGTGCTTGGTGACCGCGCCAAGAGCTGGGTCGTAAACGTCTGCGACGCGGCCCGACTTACTCTCGAACTCTTTACCGTTGATCCAGTGACCGACTACAGGTAGCGACATGTTGGTTTCTTTCTACTTGCTGTTGTGAACTAAGCGAACTGCGGTGTCGATTGCTGCTTCGACATTTCCGTCTTGTGGGTATAGCAATGTGCGGCCGACCACCAAACCACGAACACCATCGAGCGCCAATGCGGCATCCCATGATTCATAGGTCTTGTCTTGGTCTTCAACAGGGTCGCCACCGAGCAACAGAGTTGGAAGAGTGGTCGCTGCCATAACTTCTTCCATGCGATCTACTACCGGCAACTTGAGCCAGGTGTATGCGCTCGAGTTGCCCAGGCCAGATGCAATCGAAACCGAATTGACTACGGCCTCGGTCGAAAGGTCATTCTTGATCTTTACGTCAACCCACTTCGAAATGAATGGCTCGAGCATGATTGGCACGCCTGCCGATGCGGCGTCACTCACTGCGGCGTAACTCTCGGTCAACATGTTTGCGGTGCCTTCGTCTTCGAAGTTGATGCGGTTGAGCATCTTCGCAAAGTCGAGGCCGTCGCGCAGAATCGCCGGAATGTCGTACCCGGTAACGCGGTCATCCATCTCGAACTTGGCGCCTTTGAGGCCGCCGCGGTTCATTGATCCGACCACGAGCTTGTTGTCGAGCACGCCCATCAGAGCCAGGTCGTCAATGATGTCTGGGGTACCAAGCACGCCGTCAACACCTGGCCGGCTGAGCGCCAAGGCTAGGTTCTCGAGCAGTGTGTAGCGGTTGGCCATGGCCATTGGGTCGTTGCGAACACCGAGCGCACCGCGGGCCGGGTGGTCAGCCGCGATGATGAACAAACGGCCATCGCCCGAAATCACGTCGCGACGCTTACGGTTTGCGTAAACCTCGGCGAGCTTCTCAGGATGCGCAGCACGGGTGTTGCGAATGTGCTGGGCCACTCCAAAATCAAGAGCCATTAGTTCATTCCTTTCAGAATTTCTTCAACCTCGGCCTGCGACGGCATCGCGGTCGAACATTCCAGGCGGCTAGCAACAATCGCTCCGGCCACGTTTGCAAACTTGAGCACACGCTCCATCGGCCAGCCCTGCAGCATGCCGAAACAGAATGCACCACCAAAGCTGTCGCCTGCACCAAGCCCGTTGACCACGTCGACAAAGTAAGGCGCGACCTCGACGGTTTCCTCGCGAGTCTTTGCCAGCACGCCCTTTGGGCCCTGCTTTACAACCGCAATCTCGACTCCACGCTCTAGTAGCGCATCGGCTGCGCGCATCGGTTCTGTTTCACCAACCGCAACTTCGCACTCTTCTTTATTGCCGATTGCGATAGTTACCTTCGACAGAGCCTTTTCGACCTGAGCACTCGCCTCTTCGCGTGAATCCCAGAACATGGTGCGGTAATCAAGATCAAGGATGGTGTGCTGCTTCTTTGCACGAGCATCGAGCGCAGCGAAAGTTGCGGTGCGCGACGGTTCCTTTGAGAAACCGGTGACGGTAGCCCAGAAAATCTTGGCGTCGCGAATCGCGGCTAGGTCTAGCTCATCTGCATTGATGACTAGGTCTGGCGCAATTGGGTCGCGATAGAAATAGAGCGGAAAATCATCCGGCGGAAAAATCTCACAGAAGACAACCGGGGTGTTTAGCCCGGCAACGCCAGAAACAAATCGATCGCTAACACCAAGGCGAACCAATTCGTTGTGAATGAACTTGCCAAATGGGTCGTTACCAGTGCGAGTAATCACTGCGCTCTTCAGCCCGTACTTCGCAGCTGCGACAGCCACGTTGGTAGCGCTTCCACCGAGGAATTTGCCGAACGAGGTGACATCTTCGAGCCCAACACCGACCTGCAGCGGGTAAACATCGACGCCGACGCGACCCATCGTGATGACATCAAAAGGCTCAGTCATGCGGCTTTCCTCGTTTTCGGACTTTGTTCTAACATACTAACAAACATTGCCGTAGGCGCAAATCAGAGCTGTACCTGTCTAGGCCCTAGAGCCAGCGATCGGCCAGGTACTCGGCGTTTACATGCCTTACCGTGCCGGTCTTGCCACGAACCACGATCGACTGGGTCAGTAGCACCGGCCCCTTCTTGCGAACGCCCTGCAGCAGGCCGCCATCGGTGACCCCGGTAGCCACAAAGAAAGTGTTATCGCTGCGCACCATTTCGTCCATTTCGTAAACGTAGTCGAACTTGAGACCGGCGGCCTCGCCGCGAGCGCGTTCGGCATCGTCGCGAGGCTTCAGCACACCCTGAACAATTCCGCCAAGGCCCTTTACGGCACAGGTCGTCACGATTCCCTCTGGACTGCCGCCAATGCCGACACACATATCAATACGTGAGCCGTAGCGGGCAGCATGAATGCCACCAGCGACATCGCCGTCGAGCAAAAGTCGAGTGCCCGCGCCAGATTCGCGAATCTCGTTGATCAAACCCTCGTGCCGAGGTCTATCGAGCACGGCGATAACCATTTCGTCGACCGGCTTGCCCTTGGCCTTCGCCAAAGCACGGATGTTCTCGCCGATCGGCTTGCGAATGTCAACAACGCCCACAGCCTCGGGCCCTGCGACTAGCTTGTCCATGTAGAACACTGACGATGCGTCGAGCATGGTGCCACGGTCACTCACTGCAATCACCGACAACGCATTCTGGCGGCCGGCCGCGGTAAGCGATGTTCCATCGATTGGGTCTACTGCAATGTCGCACTTTGGGCCATTGCCGTTGCCCACCAACTCACCGTTGAAGAGCATCGGGGCATTGTCTTTCTCGCCCTCGCCGATGACGATCAAGCCCTCGAAGTTCACGGTGCCCAAAAATGCCCGCATGGCATCGACTGCTGCCCCGTCGGCTGCGTTCTTGTCACCCTTCCCAATGTGCTTTACAGCGCGAATAGCGGCCGCCTCGGTCGCTCGAACCAGCTCCATGGCCAGGTTTCTGTCGGGGTGCAGCATCGATTGTTCGCTCATGGTCTAACCATAGACCCACAGGCTGACTTTGTTATAACAAAGTATTATCGGCTCACCGCTACATCGTGAAGAAGTGCCAGCCGAGCCACCACCAAATCACGATCACAGCAAGGCGCGTGCCTCGGCGGTGCATGACTCGGTCGACGACCTTGCCGATCGGCGCAATCTTGTCTGGCCAGCGGCGACCAGCCAGCCACATGACGATCGCGCAACCAATCGCAATCAGGTACTCAAGCAGCGGAATAGACATTTTTGCGCCTCCGCCACATTCCAAGGATGAACGCACCGGCGAGCATCCATAGCATCAAGAAAATCGTGCGGCCAAGCGAGTTGGCCAGAATCGGCTCCATGAGCACCGAGACCGTC